>DATNCU010000247.1:0-3019 GCA_035607145.1 Thermoanaerobaculia bacterium | reverse complement strand
GGGCTGGGCGTCGGGCTGTCGTGCGCGTGCTCGTGCGCCATCGCGGCGGCGGCGTCGCGTTCCGACGAGGCAGGCGGGGAGCTCGACGGCTGAGCGCAGGCGGCGGTGGCGAGCGTGAGGGTCATGACGAGGGTGGAGCCGATCGACGTGGCGAGGTTGGCGGCCATGGGTTCCTCCTCGAGTCGACAGTGGGGGACGCTAGCACGCGAGCCGCGGCAGGGGCGGGTGCTAAGGTCCGCCGCGAGAGCGCTTTGCAGCAAGGAGAGTGCCGTGAGATCAGTGCCCTGAGACGGAACCCGCCGCCGGCCTTCGTTGCGCGAGCAATTCTCGTCGTGGTCGCCGGACTCAGTGCGCTTGCCGCCGCAGTGCCGGCTGCCGCGCTGCCGCCCGCCGGCCCCGGCGCCTGGCGCCACGACGCGCTCTGGGACGACGGCAACGCCGAGCTGTGCGCCTACCAGGTGACCTGGCCGCGCTACGGCCACGTCTACGCCGGCCGCGCGCTGCTGGTGCTGGTCAAGGAGCCGTGGGCGCCCGACCAGAACGTCAAGGCCGACCGCCCGCGCGCGGATGGCTTCGAGGTGCTGAAGCTCAACCACGTGCGCGACGTCCCCACCGGCGTCTACACCTACCACCAGCTGGCGAGCGTCTTCCTGCGCCGCGACGACGCGCGGCTGGTCAAGCTCGCCACCAGCAGCGCCGAGGCCTGCGGACTGACCACGACGCAGAGGGTGGGAGACGGCGCGCTTTCCGTGCGCAGCTACTTCGACGGCGCCGCCGACCGCGACGTGCCGTGGCCGGCCGACGCGGTGGCCGAGGACGCCCTGCCGGCGCTGCTGCGCGACTGGGTCGCCGAGACGCTGCCGCCAGCCGAGCTGCTGGTCTTCCCGTCGCTGCTCGACTCGAAGCTGACGAAGCTTGTGCCGCGCCCGCTCGCCGTCAGCCGCCGCAACGCCGGTACGGTCGAGGTACCCGGCGGCCGCTTCGACGCCGTCGAGCTGCGCCTCACCGGCGAGGGCGAGTGGCGCTCGTACCTCTTCGAGCGCGCCGCGCCGCACCGGCTGCTGGAGCTGCGCGCGAACGACGGCACCCACTACCGCATGGCGAAGTGCGGGCGCGTGCGCTACTGGGAGATACACGACCCCGGCGGCGAGGAGTGGCTGCCGCCCAGCGTTCGCTGAGACCGAGCCATCGAGATCGCTTCGTCGCTGCGCTCCTCGCGATGACGTTGCGTGTCATCGCGAGCCGGTGCGCTCGGCGCACGATCGGAAGGTTCCAGCGAAGCGATCTCGATCTCGAACGCGCTTACGGAATCAGCCCCCGCACGAGCAGGAAGGTGATCGCCGCGATCACCGCCGAGCAGGGGATGGTGAGCACCCAAGCCCACACGATCCGCCCTGCCACTCCCCAGCGCACGGCAGACAGCCGCCGCGTGGCGCCGACGCCGACGATGGCGCCGGTGATGGTATGCGTGGTCGACACCGGAATGCCCAGCTTGCTGGCGAGGAAGAGGGTGATGGCGCCGCTGGTCTCCGCCGCGAACCCGCCCACCGGCTGCAGCCGCGTCACCCGTTGCCCCATGGTGTGGACGATGCGCCAGCCCCCCGACAACGTGCCCAGCGCGATCGCTGCGTGGGCAGAGAGGATCACCCACAGCGGGATGTCGAAGGTCTGCAGATAGCCGCCGGTCACCAGCACGCCGGCGATGATCCCCATCGTCTTCTGCGCGTCGTTGGAGCCGTGACCGAAGCTGTAGAGCGCTGCCGAGATCAGCTGCATGCGGCGGAAGACGCGGTTGACGCGCGCCGGCGTCCAGCGCGCCACCACCACGTAGAGCCCGCTCATCAGCAGCCAGCCCAACAACAGGCCGAGCAGCGGCGCGAGCACGATGAAGATCAGCGTCTTGGTCCAGCCGGCGACGAGGATGACGCCGAAGCCCGCCTTCGCCACCGCGGCGCCGGCGTAGCCCCCGATCAACGCGTGCGACGAGCTCGTCGGCAACCCCCACCACCAGGTGAGCAGGTCCCAGACGATGGCGCCGACGAGCCCGGAGAGGATCACCCCGTTGGTGACCGCCGAGAGGTCGATCATCCCCTTGCCAATGGTCTTCGCCACCGCGGTGCCGAAGGTGAAGGCAGCGACGAAGTTGAAGAAGGCTGCCCATACCACCGCCTGGAGCGGCGACAGCACCCGCGTCGACACCACGGTCGCGATCGAGTTGGCGGCGTCGTGGAAGCCGTTGATGAAGTCGAAGACCAGCGCCACCGCGATGACGCCGATGACGATCGCCAGGCTCGCCGTCACGCCAGGTATCTCGCCGTCACACCAGATGCCTCAGCTGTGCTTGAGGACGATGCCTTCGAGCACGTCGGCCACCGCCTCGGCCGCGTCGGTGGCCGCCTCGAGCAGGTCGAGGATCTCCTTCCACTTGAGGATGGCGACGGGGTCGCGCTCCTCGCGGAAGAGGTGGGCGACGGCGTCGCGGTGGATGAGATCGGCCTCGTGCTCGAGGGTGTGGATCTCGCGGATGGCCTCCTGCACGCCGGCGCGCTTCTCCAGCGCCTCGACGCCGAGGCGAAGCTGGTCGGTCTGCTGGCCGATCACGGCCGCGAGCTCGGCGGCGCCGCGCCGCAGGGTGGCAATCTCGTACAGGGGAAACAGCGTCGCCGCGGCGTCGATGGCGTCCATGACGTCGTCGAGCGTGCGGGCGAGGGCGTGGATGTCCTCGCGGTCGAGCGGGGTCACGAAGGTGGTGTTGAGCCGCTGGATGATCTGGTGGGTGCGCTCGTCGCAGTCGTGCTCGACGACGCGGATCTCGTCGGCCTTGGCGTGATCGGGCGCGGCGCCGCCGAGCATGACGCGCAGCAGGCGGGCGCCGTCCTGCACGCGCCCGGCCATGGCGGTGAACTCGTCGAAGAAGTGGGCTTGCTGAGGCAGGAAGCGGAACCGCAAGCGGGTGACCCTCCTCGCAGCGATGGCTGGTGAAACCGGCGGGCGAAACCTAGCCGCGATGCGGTGTGAC
>DATNCU010000229.1:0-3590 GCA_035607145.1 Thermoanaerobaculia bacterium | reverse complement strand
ACTGCAGGTGGCCGTAGACCGGCAGCCGGCTCTTGTGGAGGATGGCGAGGAGCCCGATGGCCTTGCCGGCGGCGTCGCGCAGCGGCACGGCGGCGTAGGCGTCGGCGCCCATCTCGACGAGCAAGCGGTCGCGCGGGAACTCGTGCTGCACGCCCTGTACGTGCCAGCAGATGTCGCTGTGCAACACGTCGGCGCAGGGCGTGCCGTCGAGCTCGTACTCGACCGGCTCCATCACCTGCTCGCCGCTGGCGCCGGCGATGACGTGCGCCCGCCTGCCGCCGGCGACCACCTCGGCGACCATGGCGTAGTCGACCTGCAGCGAGCGCGTCAGCGCCAGCACCAGACTGGTGAAGAAGTCGTCGCCGACTTTCGAGCTCACCGCCGCGGCGACGAGGTCGAGCACCTGCTTGTCCTCGCCGCGCGAGCCGGAGTCGGCGACGTCGGTGGCGAGGAACAGCGCCGCGGGCGCGCCGTCGGCGGTCGTCAGCGCGCTGACGATGTAGGCGTCGAGGTCGGGAGTCGTGAAGCGGGCGCCGAGCTCCACCGGCGAGCCGAGGAAGCGGGCGCGCATGCGGCGCGCCAAGGCGGGCCGTACGCCTTCCGACAGCCAGCCGGTGAGGTCGGTGCCGACGAGCGCGTCGACCTCGGTGCGCAGCATCGCCGCCAGCCGCGGGTTGGCGTAGAGCACGCGCAGGTCCTCGGCGATCAGGCCGACTCCGACCGGGACGGCATCCAAGGCGCTGCGCAGGGCGTCGCTCATCGCGCTGGTGGAGCAGCGGAAACCAGATCATACGCCCCCGCATCGAAAGGGTTGCGGAAGCACCGCAGCCGCTGCCGCTAGGCGCGGGTGCGATCGAGCCGGCGCGCGTGGCGCTCGACGACGAGCTGGCGGTAGCGCCGGCGGCGGCGCACCTGTTGGATGACGGCCGGCGTGACGCTGATCGCCATGACGGTGGCGAGCGCGGCGGCGGGCTTCCAGAGGTCGCTCTTGTCGCCGCCGCGGGCCACCTCGAAGAGGGTCGAGGCGAAGTTGGTGTAGACGAACATCGACGGCGTCAGACCGAGCGCGGAGGTGAGCATGAAGGTGGGGAAGGAGATCCCCGCCAGCGCGGCGCCGAAGTTGATGACCGGGAAGGGCACCGGTAGGAAGCGCACGCCGACGAGGCCCCAGAAGCCGCGGCGGCGGAGCAGGGTCTCGATGCGCTTGAGTCGCTTGCCGGCGACGCGGCGCACGAAGTCGCGGCCCATCGTGCGTGCCAGCCAGTACGACATCGCGGCCCCCGACAGGCAGCCGATGGTGTTGTAGAGCGCGCCCAGCCAGGGGCCGAAGACGACGCCGCTGGCGATGATGAGCGGCGTCATCGGCAGGCCCACCGGTGCGAGGCCGACGAACAGCGCCAGCAGCGCCAGTGGAGCCCAGCTCGCCTCGCGCAGGTGGGCGAAGATCTCCACCAGCCGCGAGCGGTCGAGCAGCTCCCTGAGCGGCGTGAAGCGTAGCGCCAGCGCGCCGCCGACGATCAGGGCGAGCAGGGCCCCGAAACGCAGCGTGGCGCCGAGCGGGAAGCGCGTGTGCGCCTGGACCCGCGGCGCGCGCCGCGTTGCCGCGGTGAGGCCGCGCGCGAGCTCCGCCCGCAGCGCCAGCACGTCGACGCCCAGCACGGCCACTGGCAGCTCGGCGAGCGCCGCCTCGGCCTCGGCGAAGCGGCGGCCGGCGTGCTCGCCGTCGCCGGTGCGCTGCGAGCGCAGCGCCTCGGCGAGGCAGCCGAGCGAGAGCAGCAGCGCCCGCTCCGCCACCTCGGCGTCGCCGCGCGCCACCTGCCGCCAGGCCGTCTCCGCCGCCGCGTAGTCGCCGCGCCGGTAGGCGTCGAGGCCGGGCTGCAGGGCGGGGTCGATGGCCACGGCTAGGTGGGATGCGCGCGCGCCGCGCCGAGCTCAGGCGTCGTCGAGGGTGAGGAACTCCCGCATGTGGCGCTCGAGCGTCTGCTGCGCCGCGGGGTCCATGAGGTTGAGGCGCAGCTCGTTGATCACCATCACCTCGGCCTTCGTCCACTCCTCCCAACAGGCGGCGCAGACGGTCGACTGGATGGTGGTGCCGAGGGCTCCCGGCATCGGCGCCCGCGCGAGCCCGGCGCGAGTCTGTCCGCAACGGCGACAGGTGACGTCGGCCATCTTGGAACCCCTACGTGGCCTCGCTCGCGGCGACCGGCGTCGACGCTGCGGCGAGCTCGCCGCGAAAGTAGTCGATGGTCCGCCCGAGCCCTTCGTCGAGCGACACCTTCGGCTCCCAGCCGAGACGCCTGCGGGCCAGAGTGATGTCGGGCTGCCGCGTCTTGGGGTCGTCCACCGGCAGCTTCTGGAAGACGATCTCGCTCTTGCTGCCGACGGCGGCCTTGATGCGCTCGGCGAACTGCAGCACCGTCATCTCGGCGGGGTTGCCGACGTTGCAGGGCTCGTGGAGGTCGCTCTGCAGCAGGCGGTAGATCCCCTCGACGAGGTCGGACACGTAGCAGAAGGAGCGCGTCTGGCTGCCGTCGCCGAACACCGTCATCGGCTCGCCGAGCAGCGCCTGCTGGATGAAGGCGGGCACCACGCGCCCGTCGCGCGCCCGCATGCGCGGGCCGTAGGTGTTGAAGATGCGCACGATGCGGGTGTCGAGGCCGTGGTAGCGGTGGTAGGCCATCGTCATCGCCTCGGCGAAGCGCTTGGCCTCGTCGTAGACGCCGCGCGGCCCGACCGGGTTGACGTTGCCCCAGTAGCTCTCCGGCTGCGGGTGCACCAACGGGTCGCCGTAGACCTCGGAGGTCGAGGCGAGCAGGAAGCGCGCGTCGTGCGCCTTCGCCAACCCCAGCGAGTTGTGAGTGCCCAGCGAGCCCACCTTGAGCGTCTGGATGGGCAGCTCGAGGTAGTCGACCGGCGAGGCGGGCGAGGCGAAGTGCAGGATGCGGTCGACCTTCTCGTCGATCGCGAGCGGCTTGCTGATGTCGTGGCAGACGAAGCGGAAGCGCGGGTCATCGAGCAGCGCCGCGACGTTCTCGCGCCGGCCGGTGAGCAGGTTGTCGACACAGATGACGCGGTGCCCTTCGGCGAGCAGCCGCTCGCAGAGGTGGGACCCGAGGAAGCCGGCGCCGCCGGTGACGACTGCGGTGGTCATAACCCCCGCCGCGCGCGATGCGCGCTGCCGCCCCCCACCCGACCCCCTCCCGCTGGGTTGTTTTCCACCCCTCTCCCCCCGTCCCCCTGCCCCTCCAGGGGCAGGGGGCGCCCCCAACCGGCCCTCTTCGTCTCTAGCGTCTTCATTCTTGGCGGCGGTACCAGTTGACGATCCTATGGAGGCCTTCGCGGATGGGAACGCGCGGCGAGTAGCCGAGGAGGCGACGCGCCTTGCCGACGTCGGCATAGGTGATGGGGACGTCGCCGGGCTGCTCGGGAAGATAGTCGATGCGTGGCTCGACGGCAAGCTCAGAGGCGATCATGTGCACGAGGTCGACGAGGGCGGTGGTCTCGGCGCCGCCGAGGTTGAGCACCTCGAATTTCGGCGCCAGGTCGAGCGCGCCGACGATGCCGTCGACGATGTCGTCGACGTAGGTGTA
>DATNCU010000196.1:0-5771 GCA_035607145.1 Thermoanaerobaculia bacterium | reverse complement strand
CGAACGACATCACCGCCGCGCGGTCGCGCGGGGTGAGCAGCTGCTGGAAGAAGCGCGTGGCGGCGCCCACCGCCTGCTCGAGCTCCTCGACCATCGAGGACGAGGTGTCGATCAGGACCGCGGCGTGGATGGGCAGGTCCTCGACGTACTCGCAGCGCAGCAGCTCCTGCGGGCGGCCGTCTTCTTTCACGCGGAAGTCGGCGGCGGTCAAGTCGGCGACCGACTTGCCGCGGCGGTCGCTGGCAGTGGTGTAGAGCTCGACGAGGTCGACGTCGACCGAGGCGCGCTCGCGCGGCGCGTTGAGGAAGGCGATGTCCTCGGCGGCGGCGCCGCTCTGCAGGTAGGCCACCGCGCGCACGTAGGAGACGAGCTTCTGCGCCGGCGGCAGCAGCGATTGCACGTACGGCGGTCCGTAGAGCGTGGCGAGGTGCGTATCGTCGACGAAGAACTCGAGACGATCGAGGCGCTCGCCGCCCGGCACCTCGACGATCGCTTCGGCGCGCACGGATTCCCCCGGACGCGCCGTGCCGGGCTTCGGCTCCACCAGGCGCACGGCGAAGCGGTGCGGGCCGGCGTTGACCGCCACCTCGTCGCGCGCCAGCTCGTGGCCGTCGGCGGCCTCGGCGATGGCGGCGAGCTGGTGGAGGCGCGGCTCTTGGCCGAGGTCGAGCTCCACGGTGTACGGCGGGCGCGCCTTGGCGAGGAGGCCCTGACCGTCGAGCAGGAAGCGCACGCGGGCGACGCCGCTGCCGCGCACGTCGGCGGCGACTCGCAGACGACCGGTGATGAGGTCCGCGGGCGGCGGCGACAGCTGCACCACCACCTCGTCGGCGAGCGGGGCCGCGGCCGCGCCGGGTGCTGCGGGTGGTGCCGCCGCCGCTGCAGCCGGCGCTGTACCCGCCGCAGCAGGCGCCTCGGTCACCGTGGTCGGTGCCGCTGTCACCAGCGGCACCGACAGATCTCCCTCGTGGCGGAAGAAGCTGCCGCCGTTGAGGTCCTCGACGCGCAGCAGCAGTCGATAGTCTCCGGGCCGCAGGTAGCGCTCGAGCAGCAGCGGGATCTGCGCCGGCGCGTCGCCCGCCGGCAGCTCGAAGCGGTAGCGGAACGCCTCGAACAGCTCGTCCTTGCGCAGCACCTCGCCGTCGACGAGGAATCGGTAGAGCTTCTCGTCGTTGGTCCCCGCCGCCACCGCCGCCGTCGCCGGCACGCGCACGACTCCTTGCACCACGGTGCGGCTCTGGTGGCGCCCGGGGAAGGTGAGGTCGAGCGTCGCCGGCAACCGCGCCGCATCTTCGGGGATGGTCGTGGAGCGGGCCTGGAAGGTGTGCAGCCACTCGTTGCCGGGCGAGCGCGGCTTGGCGCCGCGCTCCTCGAGCGTCTGCCAATCGACCGCCGAGCCGAGCAGCGACAGCAGCTCCTCGGCCTGCATGCAGTCCTCGCGGATTTGGTCGACCAGCTGCTCGTCGGTCCCCAGGCTGCCGAGCAGCAGCAGCGAAGCGATGCCCTCGCTCGGGTGCCACAGCTCGTAGCGCCCCTGCCGCGAGCCGCCGCGGGCGACGAAGACGAGCACGAAGGAGCCCTTGACCAGGCTGCTCTCCTCCATCCGCCACAGCTCGATGGGCCGCAGCAGCGAGCCGCAGTGCGAGGTGAGCACGTGCGCCGGCGGCCCGTTGAGCAGCATCAGCCGCGAGCGGTCGTCGGCGAGCGTGCCGTAGCGCTCGCGCGCCGTCTCGGCCCGCGCCTGCCAGGCGTCGCGCAGCTCGTTGCCGGGCGTCTCGGGGTAGGGGTCGCGCGCTTCCCAGAAGGCGCGGATGAAGGCTTGCCGCTGGTAGTCCTTGGCGAGGGCGAGGAACGCTGCGCGCTCCTCCTCGCTCATCAGCGGCGCGACTTCCTCGAGCCAATCGGCGTAGCGCTGGGGGAGGCCGGCGGGAAGCGCCGGCGGCGGCGAGGGCTTGGCGGCGGCCGGCGCCGCGAGGGCGCCGCAGAAGAGGAGCAGGAGCAGCCAGACGCTACGGGTAATACCCACGAATGGTGTGCGCCTCTAGCCCCGGCTCCTTCACCTTGACGTCGACGCTGCGGAACTTCTTGTCGGGTTTCGCGTTGGTCGACTGATAGACCAGCAGATACTGCGAGCGCAGCTCCTCTTGGATCGACTGGTAGATCGGCGCCAGCTCCTTGGCCTCGTCGACGAAGAAGCTGCGCCCGCCGGTCTCCTCGGCGAGCTTCTCGAGCGCCTTCTTCGCCTCGCGCTCGAGGTCCTCGCCGAGGCCGATGGTGTAGATCGCCACCCCGGCGCGGCGCGCGAAGTCGAGCGTGTCCTCCCACTTGAACTTGCTGCTCTCGTCCTTACCGTCGGAGAGCACGATCAGCGCCCGCTGCCCCTTGAGGCCGTTGAAGTAGTAGAGGGCGAAGACGACGCTGTCGTAGAGCGAGGTGCCGCGCTCGGCCTTCAAGCCCGCGAGCCCGCCGCCCAGCTGCAGCAGCTCGTTGGTGAACTTGACCTGCAGCCGCGGCCGGTCGTTGAACGTAATGAGCGCCGCGCGGTCCTTGGGCGTGACGATGTCGGTGAAGTAGGAGAGCGCCGCGCGCTGCGCCTCCTCCAGGCTCGCTTCCATGGAGGCCGAAGTGTCGAGCAGGATGGCGGTCTTGATCGGCAGGTCGCGCACCTGCTCGAAGCGCACCAACTGCTGCGGCACGCCGTCCTCCTTGACCGCGAAGCTCTCGGCGGTGAGACCGGCGGCAGGCCGGCCGTTGCGGTCGGTCACCGCGGTGTACAGCTCGACGAGCTGCACCGCCACCTCTTCGAGCCCCGGCGGCGCGTTGATGAAGACGTGGTCCTCGGTGTCGGCGCCGTCGGGCAGGTAGGCGACGGCGCGCAGGTAGGTGAGCGCCTCGGCCTGGGGGAGCACGATCGGCTGCTGCCAGGGCGGCTGGTAGAGCGTCGCCACCAGCGTCTCGTCGCGGTAGATCTCCAGCCGCTCGACAGTCTCGCCTTCCGGCACCTCGACCTTCGCCACCAGCCGCACGCTCTGCGCGAAGTGCTGCTTGGGCGCGGGCTCGGTGATGGTCACGGCGAAGCGGTGGGCGCTGGCGTTGACGATCATCTCGTCGCTCGCCAGCGGGTTGCCGGCGGCGTCGGTGGCCGAGGCGCGCAGGGTCTGGCTACGCGGCAGGTGGCCGAGGTCGAGCTCGACGCTCCACGGCGGCTTGCGCTTGGTGAGGATGGGCTGGCCGTCGAGGGCGAAGACGACGGTGTCCACCTGGTCGCCGGTGACCAGGGCGTCGAAGCGCACCTTGCCGGCGAGCATGTCCTGCCCCACCGGCGCGAGCAGCTGCACGGTGGTGTCGCCGCTCGCCAGCAGCGCGTTGGCCTCGGCGAGCATGCGCGCGGTCTCGGGGTCCGAGGGCGTGGGCGGCGGCACCACGCCCTCCACCACCGGCACAGTCACCTTCTGCTCACTGCGGAAGAAGCGCTTGCCGTCGAGGTCCTCGACCTTGAGCACCAGCCGATAGTCGCCCGGCCGCAGCGGCCGCTGGATGACGAGCGGCAGGTACTGGGCGGCCACCTCCGCGGCCGGGAAGTCGAACTTGTAGCGGAAGCGGTCGAAGAGCTGGCCGCCGCGCAGCACCTCGCCGGTGAGCAGCAGGTTGTACGAGCGCGCGCCGCCGAGCTCCGCGAAGCCGAGGTCGGAGAGTGCCACCTTGACGGTGGCCTGCAGCACCGTCCGGCTCTGCTGGCGGCCGGGGAAGGCGGTCTCGAGCGTCGCCGGGAAGGTGCCGGCGCCGGGCGGCACGTCGGTCGAGTACGACGCGAAGGTCGCCAGCCACTCGCCCGAGGGCTTCTCGAGCGGCGCCTCCGCCTTCATCATCAAGAGCGGATAGGCGAGCTTGCCGAGGGCGAAGATCTTCCCGATGGCTCCGAGCAGCGCGTCGCCGGCCTCGCCCGGGCAGCCGTCGCGGATCTTCTGGAAGGCCTGCTGGTCGCCGCCGCCGCCGGCGACGCCAACTCCGCCGCCGATGTCCTGTACCAGCGCGCCGACGCCGTCGAGCGGCTGCCACATGCGGAAGTCGCCGGCGCCGAAGCGCTGGTAGAAGATGACGAACAGCTCCTCGCGGGTGCGGTTCTCCTTGTTGTAGAACCACACCTCTGACGGCCAGATCACCATCGAGCAGCGCACCGGGATGCGCGCCGCCGGCGGGCCGTTGAGCAGCAGGAAGCGGGCGCGCTCGTCGGCGAAGTTGCCGAAGACGGCGCGCGCCTCCTCGACGCGCGCCTCCCACTTGTCCTTGAACTCGTTGCGCGCGGTGTTCTGGTAGGGATCGCGCGAGCGCCAGAACTTGTCGATGAAGGCGTCGCGCTGGTAGTCCTCGGCGAGGTCGAGGAAGGACTTCTTCTCCGCCTCCGAGATCAGCAGGGCGACGATCTGCAGCCACTCCTGGTACTTGGGAGCGAGCTGCGCGATCTTGGCTTCCTGCTCCTTGCGCTCCTTGCGGCTGGCGGCAGCCGGCGAAGGAGCGATCGCGGCGAGCAGCGGAAGCAGAACGAGCAGGCAGGCGACAGCGCGCGGCCGCACGACGAAAGCGTACAGGACGCATAGCGCCCTCGCCAGGGCGATGCGACGTGCGGCGCTACAATCAATGGCTTGAATCGATGAACGATCTCGTCTACTTCGACCACAACGCCACCTCGCCGGTGGATCCGCGCGTGCGTGACGCCATGCTGCCGTGGCTCTCCGAGCTGCACGGCAACGCCTCGTCGGCGCACCGCGCCGGCCAAGTGGCGCGTGAGGCGGTGGAGACGGCGCGCGACCAGGTGGCGGGGCTCATCGGCGCGCACGCTGATGACGTGATCTTCACCGCCTCGGGCAGCGAGGCCAACAACGCCGTGGTGTTCGAGGCGGCGCGAGCCGCGGGCTGGCGCGGCGACTTGGTGGTGGCGAGCTGCGAGCACCCCTCGGTGCGCCGCGCCGCAGAACGTTGCGCCGAGCTGGGGATGACCGTGCGGGTGGTGGCGCCGAACCGCGACGGCGTGGTGCGGGTCGAGGCGCTGCTCGCGGCGTTGGGGCCGGAGACGCGGCTCGTCTCGCTGATGCTGGCCAACAACGAGCTGGGCACGCTGCAGCCGGTTGCCGAAGTGGCGGCAGAGTGCCGCCGGCGCGGCGTGCCGGTGCTCTGCGACGCCGTGCAGGCTGCCGGCAAGGTGGAGGTCGACGTCGAGGCGCTGGGCGTCGACTACCTCACCCTCGGCGCCCACAAGTTCCACGGCCCGCTGGGCGCCGCCGCACTCTGGGTGCGCCCGGCGAGTGCGGGACGGCCGGCGCCTCCCTTCGAGTCGCATCTCGTCGGCGGTTCGCAGGAGCGGCGGCGGCGTGCGAGCACGGTGAACGTGCCGGCGGTGGTGGGCCTCGGCCTCGCCTGCGAGCTCGCCGCGCGGGAGCTGCCGGTGCGGCGGGCGCACCTGCTGGCGCTGCGCGAGCGCTTCGAGGCGGCGCTGCCGGCGATGGACGCGATCGTCCACGGCGCCGAGGCGCCGCGGCTGCCGCACACCACCAATGTCGCCTTCCCCGGCCTCGTCGGTCACGACCTGGCGATCCGTCTCGACCTCGCCGGTTACGCGGTGTCGACCGGCGCCGCCTGCCACTCCGGCGTCGTCGAGCCGAGCGAGACGCTGCTCGCCATGGGCATCCCGCGCGAGGAGGCGCTCGCCTCGCTGCGCATCAGCTTCGGCATGACCAACACGCTGGCCGATGTGGAGAGTTTCCTGCCCGTGC
>DATNCU010000191.1:0-9121 GCA_035607145.1 Thermoanaerobaculia bacterium | reverse complement strand
GGTGGCGCACCGAGACGACGCCGGCGAACGGCGCATTCATGCTGGTGTGGCCGAGCGCGACGTCGGCGGCCGCCACCATCGCCCGCGCCTGCTCGACGACGGCGCGTTGCGCCGCGATCTGCTCGCGTCGCGGGCCGCGGCGCAGCAGCGCCACTTGCTCGCCGGTCTGCTTCACGCGCTCGGCCGCCACGTCGCGCGCCGTCTTCGCCTTGTCGAGCGCCTCGCGCGGCATGGCACCGCCTTCGACCAGCGTGCGCGTGCGGGCAAGCTCGCGGTCGGCCTCCCCGAGCTGCTCGGCGGCGGCGCGGCGCTGCGCCTCCGCCTGTGCGATCTCCTCGCCGCGCGATCCCGCCTCGAGCTCGGCGAGGCGCGCCGCGGCCGCCTCCACCTGCGCCGCCGCCTGCGCGCGCCGCGCCTCCAGCTCGGCGCGGTCGAGGCGGGCGAGCTCGGCCCCGGCGGCGACGGCGTCCCCCTCGTGGGGCCCGACGGCGAGGAGGCGGCCGCCCGACTCGAAGCCCAGGCGCGCCTCGGTTGCCTCCACCGTGCCGGAGGCGCGCAGCAGGCCTTCCGGCACGCGCTCCTGCCGCGAGCGCCACCACCACCAGCCGGCGGCGGCGACCGCCACCACCAGCAACACCAACACCGGGACCGGCGGCTTCCGCTTCATCGCTCTCCCTCTGCCCGCGCCGTGCGCTCGTTCACCGAAGCGTCGCCACCCTCGAATACTTGGCCGGCTGGCGTCTCTTCGGCGCCGACGAGCGTGCGCCCCAGCCACTCCGGCGTCAGCTCGCCGGCAATACGCGCCAGCTCAGCCCGTGCCGCGGCGGCGCGGTTCCTCGCCTCGGCGGCGGCGGCGCGGGAGGCAAGCAGGTCGGCCTCGGCGCGGAGGTAGTCGGTCTCGACGCCGGCGCCGGCCGAGAGCCGCAGCTTCTCGATGCGCAGCACCTCGGCGTAGCGCGCCTCCGCCTCGGCGAGGCTCTCGGCGCGGGCACGCGCGGCGGCGAGGTCGGCCCAGGCGCGGTCGAGCTCAGTGGCGACCTCGTCGGTGACGATACGCAGCGAGGCCGCGGCAGCATCGCGGCCCGCCTCGGCGAGGGCGACGCGGGCGGCGACGTGGCGATCCCACAGCGGCACCGCCACGCGCACGCCGGCGTTCCACTCGCCGGCGCTGTCGCCGTTGCCGCCGGCGAAGCCGAGCAGGTTGCCCTCGGCACGCAGCGAGGGCGCGCGGCCGGCGCGTGCCGCGGTGACGGCGGACGTGGCGGCATCGAGCTCGCGGCGGGCGCGGTCGACGTCGCCGTTGCCGGCGAGGGCGCGGGCGAGCAGCTCGTGGCGCGGCGGTGGCGCGGGCTCGGCGAGTCGCACGGATGCCAATGACGGAACTGTCACGTCGGGCGCGAGTTGGTCCTCGCCGAGCTGCCGCCGCAGGTCGCGGCCGGTGCGGTCGAGGTTCGCGGCCAGCGCCACGCGGTCCGCCTCGGCCGCCGCCTGCGCCGCACGCACCTGCAGCACGTCCACCTCGGCGGCGCGGCCGACGGCGAGCAGCTGCGCCACGCGGTCGCGCTCGGCGGCGAGCGCGGTGATGCGCTCGCCATGGGCCGCGAGCTGCTCTTCGAGCGTGCGCACGGCGAGGTAGGCGTTCACCGTGCGCGCGGCGACCGCAGCGCTGGCGGTGCGGGACGCCGCCTCCGCCGCCGCGAGCTGCTGGCGCCGCTGCTCGATGCGCGCGCCGCGAGCGCCGCCGTCCCAGAGGTCGTAGCGCAGCTGGAGGTCGCCGAGCAGCACCGTGCGGTCGAAGCTCGGCAGCAAGCCGGGCGTGAAGCCGTGGATCGGAGTGACGAGACTGGGCTTCTGATAGCGGAACGCCGAGCCGGAAAGCGACAGCGCCGGCGCGAGGTCGGCCTCGGCCTCGGCGACCTGTGCGCGCGCCGCGGCCTCGGCGGCGCGGGCCGCGGCTACCGCCGGCGCGGCGTCGAGGGCGCGTGCGACGGCCGCGGCGAGGGTGAGCTCGGTTGCATCGGCGCCAGCCTCAGCCGCCGCGGACCCGGCTGTGGCGAGAGTGAGCCCCACCGCAACGCCCAAGGATCGAGCTATCGACCGCAGGCTCATCAATCAATTTCTCCGCGCGGTCAGGCGCTTGCGTGTTGGCGGTGGTGCCGGTGCCGGAAGGGGCGCCGTTGCCGTTGGCCGCTCGGCCGCCCGTGCCGGCTCGGGCTCCGGTTCGTACTGCCGCAGTGTCGCCGGCTCGGGCCCGAGCAGCCGCTCGACGATGAAGGCGGGCAGCTCGTCGCGCACCTCGCGCTGCACGGCTCGGCTCGCGCCGAGACGGTACTGCAGCGCCGTCGCCGCGCCGATGCCGATGAGGACGACGCCGAGCGCCTCCACGCTGGGCTCGCCGGGCGCCCCGGCTTCGACGATGAGGCCCGCGTAGATACCGCCGAGCTCGCTGACGATGGTGCGGAAGCGCGCGAGCAGCGCCTCGTCGCCGGCCGCGGCCGCTTCGGCGAGGATCAGCACCGGCAATCCCTCGAGCGCCAGGATGGTCGACACGTGGTGTCGAACCACGGCAGCCAGACGCTCGCGGGCGGTACGTTCGCGGTCGGTAGCGATCGCGCGCAGCGGCCCAAGCAGCCGCTCCTCCGACACCCGCGCCACCATCGCGAGCAGCAGCGCCTGCTTGTTGTGGAAGTGGCGGTAGAGCGCCGCCTCGGTGAAGCCGGCCCGCTCGGCGAGCTTCCGCACTGTCAGCCCGGCGAGGCCGACCTCGCGCACCAGCGCCAGGGCGAGGTCGAGTAGCTCTTCTTGGCGAGGCGTGTGCGCGCCCGACTCCGTTCGGGGCGCCGATGCGGACATGCGAGAGGGACCCGGCGCGGCCACAGGTCAACGCTAGTTGACTTGCATCTGCTCTGTCAACAGGGGTTGGCCGCTGCGTGAGACCGGGCGCAAGCCAGCATGGCGCCCCAAGGCCGTCGCAGTCGGTGCGGACCACTCGAACCGCGCGGCGACGCCACACCGTCCAAAGGGCGGCTCGCTTCGTACGTCTCTCGATGAGCGCATCCCGCCTCTTCATTGCGGGCGGCACCGGATACCTCGGCCCCGCCGCCGCCGCGCCACTGCTCGCCCGCGGTCACCGCTTGACCATGCTGGTGCGCCCCGGCTCGGAGCGGCGGGTGCCGGCCGGTGTCGAGGCGGTGGCCGGCAACGCGCTCGACCCTGCGGCCTACACGCACGGGCCCGACGACACGCTGCTCCTCCTTGTCGGCACTCCGCACCCGGCGCCGTGGAAGGCGGCGCAGTTCGAGGCGGTCGACTTCGCCGCCGGCCGGGCCGCGGCGACGGCGTTGCAGACGCGGCCCGCGCGCCACGTCGTCTACTTGAGCGTCGCCCACCCAGCACCGAGCATGCACGCCTACTGGCGCGTGCGCGAGCGGGTCGAGGCGCTGCTCACCGCCACCGGCGTGCCGGCGA
Source organism: Thermoanaerobaculia bacterium (assembly GCA_035607145.1). Lineage (GTDB taxonomy): Bacteria > Acidobacteriota > Thermoanaerobaculia > Multivoradales > JAIOJS01 > DASYQD01. The sequence goes on along the minus strand of DATNCU010000191.1, from coordinate 5,653 downwards.
CCTTCCTCCGCCCCTGGTACGTGCTCGGCCCCGGCCACCGCTGGGCAGTGTTGCTCAAGCCGCTCTACTGGCTCGCCGAGCGCGTCCCGGCGAGCCGCGAGACCGCTCGCCGGCTCGGCCTCGTCACGCTGCCGCAGATGGTGGCGGCGCTGGTGGCGGCGGTCGAAAACCCGCCACCGAGCGGCACCCGCGTCGTCGAGGTGCCGCAGATCCGCGCCGCCGACCTCAGCCGGTCTTGACGTCGCTCATCAGCACCAGCATGTTCTTCTCGGGGTCCTGGAAGGACGCCATCCACAGCTCGCCGCCCGGGTAGCGGTGGACGACGTGCGGCTTGCCGTCAAAGGCGACGCCGCGCGCGAGGAACGCAGCGTGCGCGGCGGCGATGTCGGCGACGTCGAGGTAGAGGATCGAGCCGTGCGCATCCTCGACCCCCTTCTCGGGTAGCGACAGCATCAGCCGCACGCCGCCGAGATCGAAGAAGCTCATCCCCGGGGCCGAGAAGAGGAAGGTGAGCCCGAGGACGTCGCGGTAGAACGCCGTCATCGCCTCGAGGTCCTGCACCGCCACGCCGAGCTGGCCTAGCCCTCGCACTTGCGCGGCGGCCTGCGCGCCCGTCCCCGTCGTCGCTGCATCTTGCGTCGTCATGGTCTGCCTCCGTCGCTCGGTTTGTGCGCCGCCGTTTTCTCGGGTAGAATATTGTTTAGCTAAGCTAATTATAATCCGCCGATGACCCGCCGTCAACCCTCTCGCCGCCGATCTCCGAATGCACCAGCTCGGCCCACCAGCGGTGCGAGGGCCGAGGCGGGCGCCGGGCGGAGCGGGCGGCCGGGCGGAGGGCTCCCGCTCGCGCGCAGCGAAGCGAGCACGAGCGGGAAACCGACCGAGACGGGGACCCGTGGAGCCCGGCGTCCGCCTCGGCCCCCCACCAACCCCGAAACAGCAGAGGCACTAGCCCAGCGCCTCCACGCCGCCGCCATCCACCTACTGCGGCGGCTGCGGGCCGAGGACGACGCCTCCGGTCTCACCGCGCCGCGGCTCTCGGCGCTGTCGGTGCTGGTCTTCGGCGGCCCGCGTTCGATCGGCGAGCTTGCCGCCGCGGAACAAGTGCGCCCACCCACCATCTCGCGCTTGGTGCGCGACCTCGAGCGTGACGGGCTGGTGCGTCGCGAAGGCGACGCCGCCGACGCCCGCGTCCAGCGCATCCACGCCACCGCGGCCGGCGAGGCGCTGCTGGCCGCCGGCCGCGCCCGCCGCGTGGCGCGCCTCGCCGCCTCGCTCGCGGCTCTTCCCGCCGATGATCGCCGACTCCTCGCCCTAGCGGCGCCGCTGCTGGAGGCACTAGCGCGCCCGGAGTGAGCGCTCGGCCCCGCGCACCCGTCACTCGGCCCGGCCGCCTCCCACCACCGCCGCCGTTCGCCGCTCCCCCACCGCCGTTGGGCGATATTGTCTCGCCGCCCGCGCCAGCCCGCCGTACCTTGAGGCAGCCATGAACGAATCCGCTTCGCGCCCCAGCCAACAACCAGCTCCGCCGAGCCAACCAGCTCCGCCGAGCCTGGCGCGGCTCGACGACCTGCGCATCGATCGCGGCGACGAGCGGCCGCGCCGTCGCCTCTGGCCGTGGCTCGTCACCGTCGGCGCCCTGCTCGCCGTCGCCGTCGGCGTGCCGTTGCTCCGCCCGCGCGCGCCGGAGGTCAAGGTCGCCACCGCCACCGCGGTCGCCACGAACGCGAGCGGCTCCACCACGGTGCTCAACGCCTCGGGCTACGTCACGGCCCGCCGGCAGGCCACCGTCTCCTCCAAGGTCACCGGCAAGGTCATCGAGGTGCTCGTCGAGGAGGGGACACAGGTCGCCGAAGGGCAGCTCGTCGCCCGCATCGACGCCGCCACCCCCGACGCCGCGCGGAGCCTCGCCGAGTCGCAAGTGCACGCCGCCGCCACCGCCCGCGAGGAGACCCGCGTCCGCATCGCGCAGGCGAAGCAAGACCTCCACCGCCAGCAAGAGCTGGCGAAGCAGGGCTTCACCGCCCAGGCCGAGGTCGACCGCGCCGGCCACGACCTCAAGGCGCTCGAGGCCCGTCTCGCCACCCATCAGGACGAGCTGGCGGTCGCCCAGCGCGGGCTGGCGCTACGCCGCCAGGACGTCACCGACACCGAGATCCGCGCCCCCTTCGCCGGCGTCGTCACCTCGAAGAACGCGCAGCCGGGCGAGATGATCTCGCCGATGTCGGCCGGCGGCGGCTTCACCCGCACCGGCATCTGCACCCTCGTCGACATGGGCTCGCTGGAGTTCGAGGTCGATGTCAACGAGGCCTACATCAACCGCGTGCGCCCCGGCCAGCCGGCCGAGGGCGTGCTCGACGCCTACCCGGACTGGCGCATCCCCGCTCACGTCATCACCATCGTCCCCACCGCCGACCGCCAGAAGGCGACGGTGATGGTGCGCATCGCCATCGACGGCCGCGACCCGCGCATCCTCCCCGACATGGGGGTCAAGGTGTCGTTCGTCGAGCCGCGGCGCGAGGGGGCCCCTGTCCAGCGCGCGGTGACGGTGCCGAAGGCGGCGCTGCGCCGCGACGGCGAAGCCGACGTCGTGCTGGTGGTCAACGGCGAGGGCCGCCTCGAGCGCCGCGCCGTGGCGGTCTCGGAGACCACCGGCGAGCAGGTCAAGGTGACGGCCGGCCTCACCGGCGCCGAGCGGGTGGTGATCGAGGGCCCGGCAACGCTCAAGGACGGCGACCGCGTGCGCGTCGCCGCTCAGGAAGACCAGGAAGAGGGAACCAAGCCATGAACGATTCGAGCTATTCCACCGGCGGCGTGCTGGCGCAGCTGTACGGCGTCGAGAAGCACTTCCGCCGCGGGGCCGAGGAGGTGCGCGTGCTGCGCGGTTTGAACCTCGAGCTGCGCCGCGGCGAGTTCCTCGCCCTCATGGGCCCCTCGGGCTCGGGCAAGAGCACGCTGCTCAACCTGCTCGCCGGCCTCGACCGCCCCGACGCGGGCAGCGTCGAGATCGACGGCCAGCGCATCGACAAGCTGTCCGACCGTCAGCTCGCCCGCTGGCGGGCGCGGCACGTCGGCCTGGTGTTCCAGTTCTACAACCTGCTGCCGGTGCTGTCGGCGGCGAAGAACGTCGAGCTGCCGCTGCTGCTCGCGCCGCTTTCCGCCTCGCAGCGCAAGCAGCACGTGCAGACGGCGCTCGCGGTGGTCGGCCTCGAGCACCGCGCCAAGCACCTGCCGCGGCAGCTCTCCGGCGGCGAGCAGCAGCGCGTCGGCATCGCCCGCGCCATCGTCACCGACGCGACGCTGATCCTCGCCGACGAGCCCACCGGCGACCTCGACAGGAAGACCGGCGACGGCATCCTCGACCTGCTGCAGGGGCTCAACACCCAGCACGGCAAGACCATCGTCATGGTGACGCACGACCCGCATGCCGCGGCGCGCGCCGGCCGCACGCTGCACATGGTCGACGGCCAGGTGTCGACGGAGATGGCGGCGTGACCCGCGTCGGCCTCGTCGCTTCGGGCTTCCGCCGCCACCGCTTGCGGCTGGTGCTCACCGGCCTCTCGATCGTCGTCGCCTTCCTGCTCTTCTCCTACCTGGTGGCGATCCGCAAGGCCTTCCAGATGGGCGTCGACGTGGCGGGCGCCGACCGCATGATGGTGCGGCACAGCGTCTCCATCATCCAGTCGCTGCCCACTTCCTACGAGACCGAGATCGAGCGCGTGCCGGGCGTCGTCGACGCCACCCCGCTCTCCTGGTTCGGCGGCATCTACCAGGACCCCAAGAACTTCATCGCCCAGTTCCCGGTCAAGCCCGAGGAGTACCTGGCGATGTACCCGGAGTTCGAGCTGCCGGCGGACCAGAAGGCGGCCTGGCTGCGCACCCGCACGGGCGCCGTCGTCGGCCGCACCATCGCCGACAAGTACCACTGGAAGATCGGCGACCGCGTCCCCATCCAGGCCACGGTGTGGCGGCCGAAGGGCGGCGGCTCGACCTGGGAGTTCGAGGTGGTGGGGATCTACGACGGCGCGGAGAAGGAGACCGACACCACGCAGTTCCTCTTCCGCCAGGACTTCTTCGAGGAGAACAAGCAGTTCGGCCAGGGCCGGATCGGCTGGTACGCCATCCGCATCAAGGACCCCGCTCACGCCGCCAACATCGCCAAGGCGATCGACGAGCACTTCGTCAACTCGCCTTCGGCCACCAAGACCGAGACCGAAGGCGCCATGGCGCAGGGCTTCGCCAACCAGGTGGGCAACGTCGGCGCGATCATCGTCGCCATCCTCTCGGCCGTCTTCTTCGTCATCCTGATCGTCGTCGGCAACACCATCGCGCAGTCGGTGCGCGAGCGCACGCAGGAGCTCGGCGTGCTCAAGGCGGTGGGCTTCACCAACGGCGAGGTGCTGGGCCTGGTGCTCGGCGAGTCGCTGCTGCTCGCCCTCATCGCCGGCGGCATCGGCCTCGCCCTGGGCTACGCCATGGTGTCGCAGGGCGACCCCACCAACGGCTTCCTGCCCATCTTCTTCTTCCCACCCAAGGACCTGCTGGTCGGCGTCGGGCTGATCGTCGGGCTCGGCCTCGTCGCCGGCCTGCTGCCGGCGCTGCAGGCCATGCGGCTGCGCACCGTCGACGCGCTGAGGAGGGGCTGACCATGTTGCGCTGGCTGTCGCAGATCGCCACGCTCACCGCCTTCAACCTGCGCACGCTGCCGCAGCGGCCGGGGTCGGTTGCCGCCTCGCTCGTCGGCATGGCCGGCGTGGTGGCGGTGCTCGTCGGCGTGCTTTCCATCCAACAGGGGTTTGCCAAGACGCTCGAGGCCACCGGGTCGCCCGACACTGCCTTCGTGCTGCGCGGAGGGGCCGACGGCGAGATGATGTCGATCGTCAGCCGCGACGACGCGCGCCTCGTCGGCGAGGCGCCCGGCATCGCCAAGGGCACGGTCGAAGGGGCCGAGGCGCCGCTGGTGTCGCCCGAGCTCTTCGTCGTCATCGGCCTGCCCAAGAAGACCACCGGCACCGACGCCAACGTGCCGCTGCGCGGCGTCGCGCCGGCGGCGTTCGGCGTGCACGAGAAGGTGAAAGTGGTCGAGGGGCGCCCGTTCGCCTGGGGTCGCAACGAGGTCATCGTCGGCCGCGCCGCCCAGGGGCAGTTCCGCGGTCTCGAGGTGGGCAAGACCCTCAAGCTGGGCCAGAACGAGTGGCAGATCGTCGGCGCCTTCACCGCCGACGGCGGCCTCTCGGAGTCGGAGATCTGGACCGACGCCGCCGTGCTGCAGCCGGCCTACCGTCGTGGCACCACCTACCAGTCGGTGAAGGTCAAGCTCGCCTCGGCGGGGAGCTTCCAGCAGTTCAAGGACGCGCTCACCGCCAACCCGCAGCTCGACGTCAAGGTGCAGCGCGAGACCGAGTTCTACGCCGGCCAGTCGCGCGGCATGACGCGGCTGATCCTCTCGCTGGGGGTCATCATCGGCGTCCTCATGGGCATCGGCGCGGTGTTCGGCGCGCTGATCACCATGTACACCGCGGTGGCCGCGCGCACGCGCGAGATCGCCACCCTGCGCGCGCTCGGCTTCGGCCGCCTGCCGGTGCTGCTGTCGGTGGTCGGCGAGTCGCTCGCCATCGCCGCGCTGGGCGGTGCGCTCGGCGCCGTCGGCGCG
>DATNCU010000183.1:0-6170 GCA_035607145.1 Thermoanaerobaculia bacterium | reverse complement strand
GATCGGGGTGACCGGCAATGTCGTCACCTTGCAGTACTCGAGCGCCTGTCCGACGGGGATCTCCCCGGCGGTGTTCGAGATCGAGAGGGAGGTGCCGCCGCTGCCCGCAGGCACCTACGAGCTGCGGGCCACCGACAGCGGCGGGGGATTCTCGGGCCTCGCGTATGTGCGCGCCAACGTGACGGTGGCGCCGCCAGGGTCCTGCGCGCCGACGGATACGACCCTCTGCCTTCACGATCGCCGCTTCGCGGTGACCGCCACGTGGCGCGACTTCGCCGGCCATACCGGCGTCGGCCACGCGCTGGTGCCCCCCGGCAGCGACGGCTCGGGGTTGTTCTGGTTCTTCGGCGCCGAGAATGCCGAGCTGACGGTCAAGGTGCTCGACGGCTGCGCCGTGAACCAGCACTGGTGGGTGTTCCTCGCCTCGGGCTCCAGCGTGGATTACGAAGTGACGGTCACCGACACGCGGAGCGGGGCGCAACGCAAGTACACCAATCCCCTCGGTGTCCAGGCGCCACTGGCGACCGACCTCGAAGCCTTCGCGGCGTGCACGGAGTAGGGTGCTGCCCAACCTGCCGCAGCTCTCGCGCTCGCTGCTCGCCTACACGATGTGGGCGGACACGCAGCACCTCGACGCCCTGGCGGCGGTCCCGCCCGAGCACCTGACGGTCGCCACCGGCACCAGCTTCGGCTCGCTGCTCGGCACCATGGCCCACATCCTGGGCTCCGAGCAGGTGTGGATCGCGCGCTTCGTCGGCGCGCCGCTGGAGCGCTACCCGGAGGTCGCCGACTTCCCCGACCTCGCGGCGGTGCGCGCCGGCTTCGAGGAGCTGTGGCCGGGGATGGAGTTCTTCCTCGCCTCGCTCAGCGAGGACCAGCTGACGACCGACCTGGCGTGGGTCTCGCGCGGCGGCAACAGCTACCGGCGGCCGCTGTGGGAGGCGCTCGTGCACATGAGCCACCACTCGGGCTACCACCGCGGCCAGCTCACCACCATGCTGCGTCAGCTCGGCCACGCGGCGCCGTCCACCGACTTGATCGGCTGGTTCGCCAGTCACTGAAGGGCCGCCTCCGCCGCGGTATGCTTAGCCGCACCGAGGAGGCACTTGTCCATGGGCAAACGGATTTTGCTGGCCGACGACAGCGTCACCATTCAGAAGGTCGTCGAGCTGACCTTCATGGACGAGGACTTCGAGGTGGTCGCGGTCAGCAACGGCGACGAGGCGGTGTCCCGTCTCGCCGATGCGCAGCCCGACCTGGTGATCGCCGACGTGCACATGCCGGGGGCCAACGGCTACGAGGTCTGCCGCCGCGTCAAGGGGTGGCGTCCGCGCACCCCGGTGCTGCTGCTGGTGGGCACCTTCGAGCCGTTCGACGCCCAAGAGGCCGAGCGCGCCGGCGCCGACAGCTTCCTCAAGAAGCCCTTCGACTCGCAGGAGCTGCTGCAACGCGCGCACGACCTCATCGCCGCCGCCGGATCGTCGGCGGGTCAGGGGATCACGACCACGCCGGCGGACGAGATGGACCTCTGGCAGGCGCCCGAGCCCGAGGCCGAGGAGGAGGCGGGCGACGTCTACGCTGCAGACGTCGCCGGCGAGGACCCCCCCGGACCGCTGAGTCGCGAAGTGCCGGCCGAGCTCGAGCTCGAGGCGTCGCCGTGGACCGCGGCGGAGGAGGAGACAGCCGGCTCGCAGCCGTGGGCCGCTCCGGCAGCGGCGCCAGCGCCCGCGCCGCCCGCGGTGGAACGCCCCTCGACGCCGTCGTTCGGTGCCACCTTCGGCGCCGCCGGCAGCGCCGCCGGATTCGCGACGACGGCGCCCGCGCCTGCACCGACGCCACCTCCAGCCACGGCACCCGCGGCCGCCGCACCCGCCAACGGCGGCCTCTCCGACGCCGACGTCGACCGCATCGCCCGCCGCGTCGTCGAGCTGATCGGCGAGCAGGCGGTGCGTGAGGTGGCCTGGGAAGTGGTCCCCGACATGGCCGAGCTGGTCATCAAGGACCGCCTGCGCGAGCTCGAACGCCAGTTGGAAGTTCCCTAGCCCGCGGCAACGCGGGCACATCCGCCTCGCAACGGCTTGCCACTCCGGCGAGCCGGATGCACCACTCGTACAATACGCACCCCATGGAGATGGAGAAGGTCTTCGCGCCCGCCTCCTACGAGGCCAAGTGGCAGCGCTTCTGGCGCGAGCGCGGCTTCTATCGCGCCGAGGCGCCGTCGGAGCGCCCGAGCTTCTGCATCATGATCCCGCCGCCCAACGTCACCGGGCGGTTGCACATGGGGCACGCGCTGCAGTTTGCGGTGCAGGACCTGCTGACGCGGTGGAAGCGCATGCAGGGCTACAACGCGCTCTGGCTGCCGGGGACCGACCACGCCGGCATCGCCACCCAGCTGATGGTGGAGCGGCAGCTGCGCGAAGAGGGCACCTGCCGGCAGGCGCTGGGGCGCGAGCGCTTCCTCGCCCGCATGTGGGAGTGGAAGGAGCACTACCAGGGCAACATCCGCGAACAGCTGGAGATGCTGGGCGCGAGCTGCGACTGGAGCCGCGACCGCTTCACGCTCGACGAGGGGCTGTCACGCGCGGTGCGCGTCGCCTTCGTGCAGCTCTACCGCGAGGGCCTCATCCAGCGCGGCGAGTACATGGTCAACTGGTCGCCGGCGCTGGAGACCGCCGTCTCCGACCTCGAGGTCGAGATGCGGACGGTGCGCGGCAAGCTCTACCACGTCGCCTACGCGCTGGCGGGGCTGCGCGAGGGCGACCCGGAGCGGCTGGTGGTGGCGACGACGCGGCCCGAGACGATGCTCGGCGACGTGGCTCTCGCCGTGCACCCGGAGGACGAGCGCTACCGCCAACTGATCGGCCGCAGCGCGATCCTGCCCATCCTCAGCCGCGAGCTGCCGATCGTCGGCGACGAAGCGGTGGAGCCGGCCTTCGGCACCGGCGTGCTGAAGATCACGCCCTTCCACGATCCGCACGACTTCGCGATCGGCCAGCGCCACCGGCTGCCGGCGATCCAGGTGATCGACAAGCAGGCCAAGATGACGGCCGCCGCGGGCGAGGAGCTCGCCGGCCTCGACCGCTTCGCGGCGCGCGAGAAGGTGATCGAGCGCCTGCAGGCCGACGGCGCGCTGGTCAAGGTGGAGGAGCACGAGCACAACGTCGGCTACAGCCAACGCGGCGGCGAGCCCGTCGAGCCGATGCTGTCGACGCAGTGGTTCTGCAACGTCGAGGGGATGGCGAAGCAGGCGCTCGACACGGTGCGCGAGGGGCGGCTGCGGCTGGTGCCCGAGACCTGGGTGAAGACCTGGGAGCACTGGCTCGAGAACATCAAACCCTGGTGCATCTCGCGGCAGCTGTGGTGGGGGCACCAGATCCCTGCCTGGTACACGGCAGACGGCCGCACCGTCGTGGCCCACGACCTCAACGAGGCAGTGCGGCTCGCCGGCACCGACGAGCTGACGCAGGACCCCGACGTGCTCGACACCTGGTTCTCCTCCGGCCTGTGGCCGTTCTCGACGCTGGGCTGGCCGGAGGACACCGTCGACCGCCGCACCTTCTACCCGACCGACGTGCTGGTCACCGGCTTCGACATCCTCTTCTTCTGGGTGGCGCGGATGGCGATGTTCGGCCTCCACTTCACCGGCACCGAGCCCTTCGGGGTCGTGCACCTGACCGGTCTCGTGCGCGACGCCGAAGGGCAGAAGATGTCGAAGACCAAGGGCAACATCCTCGACCCCGAGGACCTGATCCGCGAGTACGGCGCCGACGCGCTGCGCTTCACGCTGGCGGCGCTCGACAGCCCGGGCCGCGACATCCCCGTCGACCGCGGCCGCATGGCGGGGTACCGGGCCTTCGGCAACAAGATCTGGAACGCGACGCGCTTCAGCTTGTCGAAGACGGGCGACGCGCGAGTACTACCGGAGATCGCGGTCGAAGGGTTGGCGGCGCCGGAGCGTTGGATCCTGTCGCGCCTCTCGCGCACCGCGGCGGAGGTTGGGCGTCACCTCGAGAGCTTCCGCTTCGACGAGGCCTGCACGCGCCTCTACCACTTCTTCTGGGGCGATTTGTGCGACTGGTACATCGAGCTCAGCAAGCCGGCGCTGGGTGGCGACGCGCCACGGCCGCAGGTGGCCGAGGTGCTGCTCACCGTGCTCGAGCGCAGCCTGCGGCTCCTGCACCCGGTGATGCCGCACCTCTCCGAGGAGCTGTGGCAGCGGCTGCCCGGGCGCGAGGCGGTGCACCCGGAGACGATCTCGCTGGCGCCGTACCCGACGGCGGTGCTGGCGTGGGAGGACCCGGCGCTCGAGGAACGGATGGAGGCGCTGATGGCGGTGATCACCCGCGTGCGCGCCATGCGCGCCGAGCTGTCGCTGGCGCCGCGCACGGCGGTGACGCTGCACCTCGCCGCGCCGGCCGAGAGCGAAGCGTTCCTGCGCGAGCACGAGCCGCTGTTGCGCTTCCTGCTGCGGCCGCGCGAGGTGGTCTACGGCGCGCCGCCGGAGGGCGTGCCACAGGACCTCGTCGCCGGCGTTCGCCTCGGCGTAGAGAGCGAGGCGCCGGCGCTCGACGACAAGGAGCGCGCGCGGCTGCAGGGGGAGCTCGCCAAGCTCGACGGCGCCATCCAAGCGGCCGAGACGCGGCTCGGCGACGACGGCTTCCTCGGCAAGGCGCCGGCACAGGTGGTGGAGGCGCAGCGCGCGCGCCTCTCCGAGATGCGGGCGCGGCGCGAGCAGCTGCGTCAGGGACTGGAGACCTGAGCGCCCTGACCGCCCGAAGCACGACCGTCGCGACGAGCTTCGCCGACCTCGTCGCCGAGAGCGGCCGCCGCCGGCTGTGGCGCCCGGGACCTCCGGATGGCTCCGCGTACGACGTGGTGGTGCTGCGGCGGGTGGACTCGACCAACGGCCTCGCCTGGCGCATCCGCCGCGAGCTGGCAGAAGACGACATCGCCATGGAGGCGGCGCTGCTGGCGCACGAGCAGACGGCGGGGCGCGGCCGGCAGGGGCGCAGCTGGGCGAGCCCGGCGGGGCTGGGGATCTACGCCACCGTCTGCGGGCCGCTCGTCGAAGCGCGCCGGCTCCCGGTGCTGCCGCTCGCCGCGGCGGTGGCGCTCGCCGACGTGCTCGATCGTTTCTTGCCGATCCCCTGCCGCCTCAAGTGGCCGAACGACGTCATGGTGAAAGGGCGCAAGCTCGCCGGCATCCTCGTCGAGGCGGCCGTGCGCGCCGACGCGAAGCCGCAGGCCATCGTCGGCTTCGGCGTCAACTACGGCCACGGCCAGCGCGAGCTGCCGACGCCGGCCGCGACCTCATTGGCGCTGGAGGCCGACGGCGCGCCGCCGCTGCCGGCGCTGGCGTGGGACCTCACCGAGGCGGTGGCTCGCGAGCTGCGCTCGCACGAGGCGCGCGAGACGACGGTGGCGCGATGGACGGCGCGCTCGCTGCATCTCCACGGCGAGCCGCTACGCTGCCGGCTTCCGGAGGGCGAAGAGGCGCACGGTACGTTCCTCGGGCTCACTACCGACGGACTGTTGCGGCTCGCCGTCGACGGCCGCGAGGAGGTGCTGGTGAGCGCCGAGGTGGGGGAGCCATGACGACCGGCACCATGCTCGTCCTGATCGACGTCGGCAACACCAACACCGTGCTCGGCGTCTACCGTGGCGACGAGCTGGTGGAGAGCTTCCGGCTGTCCACCGACGCCGAGCGCACCGCCGACGAGTACGGCGCGCTGCTGCTGCCGCTCTTTTCGCGGGCAGGGCTCGAGCCGGAAGATGCGGAGGCCGTGGTGGTGTCGTCGGTGGTGCCGCCGCTCAACGCCGTGTTCGAGCGCCTCTCTAGTCGCTTCTTCCGCCGCGAGCCGCTCTTCGTCGAGCCGGGCGTCAAGACCGGCATGCCGATCCGCTACGACAACCCGGCGGAGGTGGGTGCCGACCGCATCGTCAACGCGCTCGCCGCGCGCGAGCTGTTCGGCGCGCCGGTGGTGGTGGTCGACTTCGGCACCGCCACCACCTTCGATGTCGTCAACGCAGCCGGCGAGTACGCGGGCGGCATCATCTGCCCCGGCATCGGCATCTCCGCCGAGGCGCTCTTCGCCCACGCTTCGCGGCTCTACCGCGTCGACATCCGCCGGCCCTCGCGGCTGGTGGGGAAGAACACCGCCGGCGCCATG
>DATNCU010000171.1:0-2173 GCA_035607145.1 Thermoanaerobaculia bacterium | reverse complement strand
CCTCTTCCAGCATCGCGCCGCCGTCGAGGCCCGGCATCTCCCAGTCGAGCAGGAGAAGGCCGATGCCGGCGTCGAGCTTCTCCACCGCCTGCACCGGGTCGACGTAGGTCTCCACGCGCACTCTGTCGCCGTAGCGCTTCTCCAGCATCAGGCGCAGCGCCGTGCATTGGAAGGGCGAGTCGTCGACGACCACCGCCCGCACCGGCCGCGTCTCCGCGTCGGCCATCGGCGTCGATGGTAGCAGCCGCATCTCCGCGCGGCGCGGGACGGGCGTGCACGGATATCGCGCGCCCCGAGTCGCAGCGCGGCGCGGTGTAACGTTCCCCGGCGTCGCCGGTGGGCCGGCGCCGCGCCGCCCACCATGGATCCCCTCGAGCTCTTTCACCCCATCGTCCGCACCTGGTTCGAGCGCCGGTTCGGCACCCCCACCGACGTGCAGCGGCAGGCGTGGCCGGCGATCGCGCGCGGCGAGCACCTGCTGGCCACGGCGCCCACGGGCAGCGGCAAGACGCTGGCCGCGTTCCTGTGGGCGCTCGACCGCCTGCTGTCGGGGAGCTGGGGGGGTGGGCGCGTGCGGGTGCTCTACGTCTCGCCGCTGAAAGCGCTCAACAACGACGTCGAGCGCAACCTGCTGGCGCCGCTGTCGGAGCTCACAGCGGCGTGGTCGGCAACCGGCGCTATACCCGCCCCGGTTCGCGTCGCCGTGCGCAGCGGCGACACGCCGCCGGCAGACCGCCGGCGCATGTTGCGGCATCCGCCCGAGGTGCTGATCACCACGCCCGAGAGCCTCAACCTCCTCATCACCACCTCGTCGGGGCGCGAGATGCTGGGCGCCGTCGCCACCGTCATCCTCGACGAGGTGCACGCGGTGGCCGGCACCAAGCGCGGGACTCACCTGATCACCGCCGTCGACCGGCTGGTCCGCCTCGCCGGCGAGTTCCAACGCGTGGCTCTCTCCGCCACGGTCAAGCCGTTGCCGCGCATCGCCCGTTTCGTCGGCGGGTGGGTGCGCCACGGGCACGGCGAGACGGCGAGCTTCCGGCCGCGGCCGGTAACGGTACTGGAGGCGGCGTCGGCGAAGGTCTACGAGATGACCGTCGAGCTGCCGGCGCAGCTGCCGCTCGACGGCGGCATGCCGCAGGAGCCCGACGGCACGATCGGCGGCGGTGGTCGGGCAGGCATCGAGATCGCTTCGGGCGCTGCGCGCCCTCGCGATGACGCAAGGAGTGGATCGTCATTGCGAGGAGCGCAGCGACGAAGCAATCCCGATGCTCCGCTACCACACCCCGTCACCGCCGTCCCCGGCTTCGCCGGCCAGCAACGCAGCGAGGACTTCTGGCGCCCGTTCATCGCCGCGCTGCGCGAGCGCATCCGCGCCAACCGCACGACGCTGATCTTCACCAACAGCCGGCGGATGGCCGAGAAGCTCACTCGCTTCCTCAACGAAGGGCAGCCTGCCGACGTCGCCTACGCCCACCACGGCTCGCTGTCGAAGGAGATCCGCCTCGCCGTCGAGCGGCGCTTCAAGGAGGGGCGGCTGCCGGCCCTCGTCGCCACCAGCTCGCTCGAGCTCGGCATCGACATCGGCGACCTCGACGAGGTGCTGCTGGTGCAGAGCCCGTTCTCGGTAGCGAGCACGGTGCAGCGCGTGGGGCGCGCCGGCCACGCCGTGGGCGCGGTCTCGCGCGGGCGCTTCTACCCGCTCTACGGCCGCGACCTGCTGCGCTCGGCTGCGACCTCGGCGGCGGCGCTGGCGCAGGACATCGAGCCGCTGTCGCCCATCACCGCCCCGCTCGACGTGCTCACGCAGGTGGTGCTGTCGATGGTGGCCGCCGAGGAGCGCGAGGCCGACGACCTCTACGACGAGCTGCGCACCAGCGATCCGTACCACGAGCTGTCGCGGCAACAGCTCGACCTCGTGCTCGAGATGCTTGCCGGCCGCTACGCCGACTCGCGGGTGCGTGAGCTGGTGCCGCGCGTCGCCATCGACCGCATGAGCGGGCTGGTCAAGGCGCGACCGGGCGCGGCGCGCTGGCTCTATACGGCGGGCGGCACGATCCCCGATCGCGGCTACTTCCACCTGCGGCTGCAGGGCTCGCTGGCGCGGCTCGGCGAGCTCGACGAGGAGTTCGTCTGGGAGCGCGGCATCGGCGACCGCTTCGTGCTCGGCGCG
>DATNCU010000016.1:0-2057 GCA_035607145.1 Thermoanaerobaculia bacterium | reverse complement strand
CGAGGGCGTGCGGCTCGGCGCCCGGCTGCTGGGCCCGCAGCTCGGCGCCTTCGTCGGCGCCCTGCTGGTGGGCATCGGCGCCAACCTCTTCGCGCGCCTGCTGCGGCGGCCCGCTGCCGTGATGCAGGTGCCCGGCCTCATCGTGCTGGTGCCGGGGAGCCTCGGCTTCCGCAGCCTCGCGGCGCTGCTCGAGCGCGACGTGCTGTCTGGTGTGCAGACCGCGTTTGCCACCACGCTGGTGGCGATCGCCCTCGCGACAGGCATCCTGCTCGCGAACGTGGTGATCCCGCCGCGGCGGCTGCTCTAGCCCCGGCGCCGGCGCTTGTTCTCGCCGAAGAGGCTCGCGTCGAGCTCCACGAGCTCGGCGAGCTTCGCCCGCGCCTCGGCCGGCGCATGGGCGAGCAGCACGCCGGCGCGCAGCGCGCCGCTCACGCGGAGCAACCCGTCGACCGCGTTCTCGCGCACGCCCTCGTCGGCGTCGTGGGCAAGCGCCACCAGCGTCTCCTCCACCTGCCGTCGGCGGAAGAACCTGAGCAGCCACGCCACCTCGCGGCGCGCTCGCGGGCTCGGCGAGCGCGCGTAGGCGAGCACGGGGCCGGGCGCGAGCCGCCCGCGGGCGCGCTCGAGCGCGAACTGCACGTCGCTGAGCCCATGGACGAGCTCGTCCTCGTCGTCGCCGGCGCGGCGCGCGCGGTCGATGCCGGCACGGAACGCTGCCCGCACGCGCCGCATCAGCTCCGGCGTGCCGGCGGGCAGGCAAGCACTACAGACGCAGCCGAAGGGGTCCTTCTCGTCCGGGCTCTGCACCCAACCGACGAGCTGCGGCGCCTCGCGCACCGCCACCACCTCGCGGCGCGCGATGCTGCGCGGCACCACGACCTCGGCGCCGTCTGGATTGTCCATCACCCAGCGCGCTGCCGCCGAGGCGGCGACGAGGCGGTGCGGCTGTCCGAAGCGCCCGACGTGCACCAGCTCGTCGTCGGCGAGCCGGAAGTGCACCGCCACGACTCGTTCGCCGCTTTGCCGCCGAAGCTCCCGCACCCACTGGTGCGAGGTCCAGAAGTCCGGCACCACCGGCATGGCGTAGACGGCGCGCCGCAGCACCACCGCGGCGCCACTCTCGTCAGGGAAAACGGCGCGACCACCCGCGAGCCCGGCCCGCCGGATCGCCCGCTCCTTGGCGGCGGAGGCGAGGTGCAGGAAACGCATGGCCGTCCTCGAAATTAGTCGCCGCTGTGCCGCTGTTGGAACGAATTGGGAGTGTACACGCCGTCTACGGACCGACCGTGATCTTGCACTCCACCGCCTTCTTCGAACACGCCGCAGGGGCCGGTGACGAAGATCTTCACCGAGTACGTGCCGCAGCCCAGTTAGCCGACGGCGCGTCAACCGGCTCGCCTCGTCCTAGAATCCGGTCGACGATCGACACGGAAGGGGGACGAGGTGAGCGAAGCGGGCGATCGAGATGATCGGGACGCGCTCTCGCGGCGGGCCTTCGTCAAGGCGGGGATCGCCGGCGGTGCGCTGGTGATCGGCGGCGTCGGCTTCGGCACGGCTGCCGGCGCCGACGATGCAGCAAAGGCCGCGGCGGGCGTCGATGCCGCGGCGGCGGCCCCCGCTTTCGAGCTCGAGGAGGCCACCATCGCGCAGCTCCAGGAGGGCATGCGCTCCGGCAAGCACACCGCCGCTTCGCTGGTCGCCGCCTACGCGGCCCGCATCGAGGCGCTCAACCTGCAGGGGCCGCAGCTGCGCGCGGTGATCGAGCTCGACCCCGACGCGCGGGCCACCGCCGCTGCGCTCGATCGCGAGCGGAAGGAGAAGGGGCCACGCGGCCCGCTCCACGGCATCCCTATCCTACTCAAGGACAACGTCGGCACTCACGACCGCACAACGACGACGGCGGGCTCGCTGGCGCTCGCGGGCTCGATCCCGCCGCGCGACGCCTTCATCGCGAGTAGGCTGCGCGAGGCGGGCGCGGTGCTGCTCGGCAAGGCCAACCTCTCCGAGTGGGCCAACTTCCGCTCCCGCCGGTCGACGAGCGGCTGGAGCAGCCGGGG
>DATNCU010000157.1:0-5835 GCA_035607145.1 Thermoanaerobaculia bacterium | reverse complement strand
GCCGTTGCCGAGGATGCGCCGCGTCACCGCCAGCAGCAGCGGCGAGAAGCGGTCATAGAGCGCGGCGAGCGCGTCCTGCCGGCGGTCGGCGATGCGGCGCAGCAGCTCGGCGTCGGCGAGCTCGCGCAGGGCGGCTTCCGGGACCACGCGGCGGACAGTAACACGCAAGTTTTCCGTAGATCCCCGGTCGCGGCCGACAGCAGCGAGGTGCTAGATTTCCTGCTGCACCCGCACAAAGGTTCGCAAAGGAGGCTCCATGAGTCGTTCAACTCGGAGGGTGTTGCCGATCCTGCTGGCGGTCGTCCTCGCCGCCGCCCTGCCTCTCGCCGCCCGCGCCGCCGCCAAGGAATCGGCGGACGTCAAGATCACCAACCGCACCGATTGGGAGATCCACGAGCTCTACTTCTCGTCGGTCGACGACGAAAACTGGGGGCCCGACCAGCTCGGCGAGTACGACATCGGCAAGGGCGAGTCGTACACGCTGCAGGAGATCCCCTGCGACGACTACGACGTCAAGATCGTCGACGAAGCGGGCGACGAGTGCATCGTCCCGGCGGTGGACATCTGCGGCGAGGGCCAGCAGTGGACGATCACCAGCGGCGACCTGCTGAAGTGCCAGGCGGGCACCGCGGCCGAGACTGCGGATCGTTAGCCGCTACGTCCCCGCCGGCAGCGGCAGCGGCCGGTTGCCTTCGTCGACGTGGACGTAGACTACCTCGGCCTCGGTGACCTTGACCCGGGTGCCGCGGGTGCGGGCGCGCTCGGCTTCGACCACCACTTTCACCGTGACCGACGTGTTGCCGCGCCGCAGCGTCTCGGTGTAGAAGCTCACCAGGTCGCCAACGAAGACCGGAAAGTGGAACACCACCTCGCGCATGGCGACGGTGACGAAGCGGCCGGCGGCGGCGTGGCGATGCGCCTCCACCGCGCCCGCCTGGTCGATGTAGCTCAAGATGATGCCGCCGAAGATCGTGCCTAGGGCGTTGGTGTCCTTGGGCATCAGGATCACCCGGATGGCGGGCTGCGGCGCGACGGTGACGGGGCTCTGCGGGTCGGGTGCTTCGCTCACGCGATCGTTCACAGGCTCGCTCATGCGCTCGCTGCGCTCCCTTCTTCGAGTCAGTGAATCGGCACGCGGCCGGCGAAGCCTTCCTCGTAGCCGTGGAAGTGGGAGATGTTCTCCTCCGGGTACTTCCAGCAGAAGTAGCCGTCGCCGTTGTCCCAGTCCACCAGCCACAACCCCTTGACCTCGCAGCCGAGGGCGATGACACGCTCGCTCCACTGCTGCACGATCTCCTGCACGGCGCCCTCGAGCTCGGCCTGGCGCGACTCGGCGTCCTCGCGGCTCTTGACGCCCTGGTAGACGGCCTCGACCTGCCGCACCGCGCCGACGGTGAGCTGGCGCACGCGGGGGAAGGAGGCGAGCGCCTCGGCGTAGGTGAACACGCGCTTGCTCACCTCAGGGCTCGGGTGAGAAGGGAACGTAGCAGCGGCGGCAGCGCGGCTCGTACGACTCGCCGTCGCCCACCTGCACCTGCTCGGCGCCGCCGGCGAAACGCTGGCTGTAGTGCGCCGGCGCGCCGCACTGCACGCAGACGGCGTGCATCTTGTCGACCTCCTCGGCGAGGGCGAGGATGCCCGGCATCGGCCCGAACGGGCGGCGCAGGTAGTCCTGGTCGAGGCCGGCGACCACCACCCGCACGCCGCGGTCGGCGAGGCGGGTGACGAGGTGGACGAGCTCGGCGTCGAAGAACTGCGCCTCGTCGACGCCCACCACTTGCACGTCCTGATCGAGCCTGGCCTCGAGCTCGGCGGCGCTCGCCACCGTGCAGGCGGCGAGCTCGCGCGAGTCGCGGGTCACCACCTTGTCGGGGGCATGGCGGTGGTCGACGACGGGCTTGAACACCTGCACCCGCTGCTTGGCGATGAGGGCGCGGCGGAGGCGGCGGACCAGCTCCTCGCTCTTGCCGGAGAACATGCCCCCGGTGATGACCTCGATCTGGCCCGTGGCCCCGTCGTGGCTGCGCATGGTGGGCGGTGATTGTAGCGGGCGCGACTCAGGCTCTGCTGGCCTCGGCGTAGAGGGCCTGCAGCCGGTCGAGGCCGAGACCTTCGAGCCGCTCCGCCAGCGCATCGGCGTGCGCCGCGGCCAGCGCAGCCGAGTCATGCGAGTGGCCGATCGCGAGCGTGACGAGGCCGGCGCCGCGGGCGGCGGCGATGCCCGGCGGCGTGTCCTCCACCGCCAGCGCCTCGTGCGGGTGGATGAGCCGCGCCGGCAGCGGCGGCTGCGCGTTGAGCAGCTGCAGAGCCAGCGCGTAGCCCTGCGGGCTGGGCTTGCCCTCGTCGACGTCCTCCGCCGAGACCACCACCTTCACCAGCTCGCGCACGCCGGCTTGGCGCAGGGCGCCCTCGATCTCCTCGCGCAGGGCGCCGCTGACGACGCCGAGCACGAGGCCCGCGGCCGCCGCCTCGCGCACCAGCTCCAGGGCGCCGGGGAAGAAGGCGTAGCCGTCGCGCCGCACCGCCTCCTGGTAGTAGCTCGCCTTGCGCGCGATCAGGCGGGCGATGCGGTGGGCGGGCGCCGGCTGCCCCGCCTCGCCGAGCGCGGCCGCGAACGACTCGCGGTCGCCGAGGCCAAGGAAGCGTGGCCAGGACTCCTCGCGGCGCAGCTCGACCCCCTCTTCGCCGAGCACCCGCAACAGCAGCTCGTGGTGGAGCGGCTCGTCGTCGACGAGGACGCCGTTGAAGTCGAGCAGCAGCGCGCGCAGCACCGGCGGATGATAGCCGTGCTAAATTGCAGCGTACGCGCGAATTCCGGCCGCCGGCCTGGAATGCGGCGCCTCCCCGGCCGCGTTCTTACGAGCGACGGCAGCCCACCTCAGGAGCACAAAGCGATGGCCCTCGAAGATACGCAGCAGCAGCCAAATGAGCCCACCGCGCCCCCGGAGTCCGCCCCGGAGGTCCCGGAGCACCCCGTAGCCCTCACCGCCAAGGCCGTGCAGATGGTCCGCCTCACCCGCCAGGAGGAGGGGCTCGACGAGACCCACGGCCTGCGCGTCGCGGTGGTGGGCGGCGGCTGCAGTGGCTTCCAGTACGCCCTCGACTTCACCAACGAGGCGCGTTCGAACGACTTCGTCTACCAGGTCGAGGACCTGACCATCTACGTCGACGCCGTCTCCGCCCGCTACCTCGAGGGCACGCGCATCGACTACGTGATGGGCACGGCGGGGGCCGGGTTCAAGTTCCAGAACCCCCGCGCGGTGGGCTCCTGCGGCTGCGGCTCCTCCTTCGCCGTCTAGTGTCCCCGCTTCGGCTTGTTGCGCAGGAAGTAGCGCCACAAGGCCGCCGCGGCGAGCGCGCCTAGCGCCGGCCCCACGAAGTAGACCCACAAATCGCCGTACACGTCGGCGGCGATCGCCGGCCCCAGCGTGCGCGCCGGGTTGAGGCTCGCTCCCGTGAGCGGCCCGCCCATGAGGATGCAGAAGACCAGCGTGAAGCCGACGGCGAGCCCGGCGTGGCCGCGGCTCTCGTCGTTGGCACCGCCGCAGTTGAGCACGGCGTTGACGAGGAAGAAGGTGAGCAGCGCCTCGACGAAGAGGCCGATCTTCGGCGTCACCGCCACGACCGTCTGCCCCACCGACGCGGCATCGGCGAGCGAGGTCGCACCAAGGCCGCTCTCCGGTCCGCCGAGGACGAAGCGCAGCGCCAGCGCGCCGAGGATGCCGCCGACGAGCTGGAACACGATGTAGGAGACGGCGCGGCCGGCGTCGATGAGCCCGGCGGCCCAGACGCCGATCGTCACCGCCGGGTTGATGTGCGTGCCCGAGATGTGGCCGTAGGCGTAGGCGAAGCCGACCACGACGAGGCCGTGCGCGAAGGCGACGCCGACGAGCCCGCCGGCGCCGATCGCTCCCGCGCCGGCGCCGACGAAGACGAGCGCGAAGGTGCCGACCAGCTCGGCGGTGAGCGCTTTCCACAGGTTCTGGTCCACGATGCCCTCCAGTCGGCGCGCGATCGATGGGGTCGGCCGCCTGCGCCGGCGGCGGCCGCCCAAGATCAGCGGTAGCGGTCAGACGAAAGGAAGAGCGGTCACCTCGGCCTCGCCGGCGCCATCGACTTCGACACGCGTGCCTGGCTCGGCGCCGCGGCGGTGGAGGATGGCGAGCGCGATCGGCGCCTGTAGCGCCGGCGAGCGCACGGCGCTCGACAAAGTACCGAGCGGCCGCCCTTCGAGGCGTACCTCGGTGCCGTCGCCGAGCGCCGCCACATCCGCTCCCGCGGCCAAGCGGAGCCCGCGCAGCACGCGGTTGACCTGGCCGCGATAGTGGATGCGCGCGATCACCTCCTGGCCGAGATAGCACCCCTTCGTGTAGGAGACCGCTTGCGCGTCGAGGCCGGTCTCCTGCGGAAAGTGGCCAGGATCGGCCGCGGTCGGAGCGCCGAAGTCGCGGCCGAAGCGCGGCACACCCAGCTCGACGCGCCGCGCCTCCAGCGCCGAAAGCCCCACCGGTTGCAGCCCGACGCACCGCCCCGCCTCGAGGAGGCGCTGGAAGAACGCCGCCGCCTCGCCCGGCGCCACCCACAGCGTCAGCGCCGCCATCCCCCACACCGGCCGGCGGTCGGCCAGCACCGGGATCTCGAACAACGTCGCTGGCGCCACCGTCCACGCGCCCGGCGAAAGCTCGGAAGCGCCCAGCTCGAGCTCGGCTTCCGAGCCGAACAGCGTCACCGCCTGCAGCTCGGGACGCGCCTCGACCGTGACGTCATCGGCGATGAGGTACTTGCCGAGGTGCTGCGCGATGGGCGGGCCGCAGCCCGCCGGCAACTCGATCAGCAGGCTCTGCTCGCGCGCCAGCACCACCACCTCGGCGAGGATGCGTCCCTGCACCGAGGTGACGAATCCGTAGGCGCTCGCCCCTGCGGCGAGCCCCTTGACGTCGCAGCTTACGAGACCATGCAGGAACCGGCGCCGATCCGCGCCGCGCAGCTCCAGCAGGTCGATCCAAGCGCGGTCTGCAAACGCGCGCCCCTCGACGATGGCGCGGTACTCGGCCCCGACGTCGCCGTAACGCCCGGCCACGGCGCGCCCCGCTTCCTGCGTCCACTCGACCCCGAGGTCGGCATGGACGGCATCGAGCGCGTGCGCGGTAGCGGCGGTCCCGGCCATCGCAGCCAGTCTAGAACGACTGGAATCTCGCCGCCGCCGGATCGCTCCGCTAGCCGGGCGAGGGCTCGTTCACGTCGATCGGTTCGTCGCCGGCTTCGACCGAGCGAATCTGGAGAATCAGACCGCGGAGCCAGTCCTCGTAGGAAGACGCCAGGGCACTCGGCCGAAGGAAGTCAACATAGCTGGGCGGGAATGGAAGGGCGATAGCGATTGATGCGGCTTGGACAGTCGCATCGGGCACACCGCCATGGAATTGGTACTCCAGTCCAACCAGCTCGGAAGCCAGCCACTCGAAGCTCACGGCTTCTCGTCCGGCTCTGCCGATTTGGGCCGAGCTTGTGGGGCGGCGACACTCCCCGCCATCAGGAGGAGTCTAGAGCGATGAGGCGCAGTGGCCGCCGGCCCGCCGCCCGCCCCTAACGCCCGACGCCTACCTTGAGCGCCTCGTTGGCGGGCACCGCGACGCCGCCACGGAAGAACTCCACCCGTCCCTGCAGCACGAGACGGATGCGCTCGGCGAGCGGCAGCTTCTCGTACTGCAGGCGGGAGAGCGGCCGCTGGGTGCCGTCGAGCTCCTGCACGGTCACCGTGTCGTAGCCGCGGGCGGCCGGGGGCGGCGCTTCGTGGCTCATGGCGTGGGAAAACGGCAGCGTGCTCAGGCGGTCGCC
>DATNCU010000155.1:0-3064 GCA_035607145.1 Thermoanaerobaculia bacterium | reverse complement strand
GGTTACGCGCGTTTGGTGCGCGGGCAGGTGCTCAAGCTGCGCGAGGAGGAGTTCGTGCTCGCCGCACGTGCCGCCGGCATGCCGGCGCGCCGTATCGTCGCGCGTCACGTGCTGCCCAACGTGCTGCCGCTGCTGGTGGTGCAGGCGACGCTCGGCATGGCGGGAGCCGTGCTCGCCGAGGCTGGCTTGTCGTTCCTCGGCCTCGGCCAGCCTCCGCCGGGCGCTTCTTGGGGCGCGATGGTCAACGCCGGCCGCGCTCACCTGCTCGACGCGCCGCACGTGGCGCTGTTCCCCGGTCTCGCCATCGTGTGGACGGTGCTCGGTTTGAACTTCCTCGGCGACGGCCTGGTCGACGCGCTCGACCCGCGACGCCGGCGGACCGAAACATAAAGCCGCGCCGGATCGAAAGTTTGGCGAGCGGACTCATTTAGGGCGCGCGCTATTGACATTCATCGGGGAATCTACGGATAATGCCGGAAGTAGACCGGATTTCTGCGGTCACATCGACCGAAACCAGCAGGAGACTCAATGGCCAAAGAGAACGCGGGGAGTGCCGCCGCCGGGGGGGACGGTCAGCGCCTTTTGACGCTGACCGAGGTGGCGAAGCGCACCAAGATGTCGATGCCGACGCTTCAGAAGTACAAGAAGCGCTACGGCGATCGCATACCGTCGGTAGGAAAGGGGCGCACGCAGAGGTACCCGGAGGAGTCGCTGCCGGTGTTCGAGCAGTTGAAACGCGAGAACATGGCGCGCCGTGGGCGCCCGCGCAAGAACCCGGTGGCGCCGGGCGCGCCGGCGCCGGCGAAGCGGCGGCCGGGCCGTCCGCGCAAAGCGAGCGCCGCGCCGGTGGCGAAGCGGGGGCCGGGTCGTCCCCGCAAGGCCGCGGCGGCTCCTGGCGGCGGCGGCGAGGGGCTGCTCACGCTGGCGCGGATCTCGGAGCTGACGGGTACGTCGTATCCAACCCTGCTGCGCTATGTGAAGCTGCACGGCAAGCGGCTGCCGAGCGTCGGCCGCGGCCGTCGCCGGCGCTACAAGCCCGAGGCGGTGCCGGTGTTCCAGCAGCTGCGTAGCGAGAGCCGCCGTGGGCGCAAGCCGGGCAAGGCTGCTGCTCGCCGCGGCCGGCCGCCGGGGACCGGAGCGCGCCGTGGGCGTCCGCCGAGCAGCGGCCGTGCCGCCGCCGGCGCAGCGGATTCGGGTCTTGCTGCGATCCTGCATCGCCTCGAGAGGCGTCTTGCTGGCGTCGAGGAGGCGTTGAAGAAGCCTTTCCGTCTGGTTCGCGGTTAGTCGCTTCGCTCAGCTGACTGATCGCTGGTTCTGAAACGCCCCGCTGGTCTTTGGGACTGGCGGGGCGATTTGTTTTTTATGTGTTGAGCGCCGCGAAGGGGAGGTGTTGTGGTTGTCGAGTGTTCGCTGGTCTCCGGCCGGCGTTCGCTACGAGTCCGGAGGGCGCCGCCGACGGGACCGGCGCGCCTACAGTGCCTGTCGGGAGCAAGAGGGCGCGCCTGCACCTCCAGGCGCCGCTCCGACCGCGACGCCGCGAGAATCGCTAAGGCGCCTTCCGGAGGTCCCGTCAGCGGCGCCCTCCGGACCCGTGGACGCGAACGCCTTCCTGAGTGGTGAATGTTCACCAGAGAAAGAAACGTTTGATACCGATGGCGCGACGAGGTTGTTTTTCGACTACCGCAGTAGGTGATCCCAGCCCCTCGCGACCAACGCTTCGATGTGTCCTGCACGCCGCAAGCGCAGGCCACGCCGCGATTCGATCTCGCCAATTCGCGTGCAACCTTCTGGGGCGATCGCTCTCGGGGGCAGCGAAAAGAGCAACACGTAATCCTCGCCCCCGCTGAGCGCGAGTTGCAATGGATTTGCCCCCAACGAAGCCGCGAGTTGGGCGGCATCGCGGGGCAGGGGCAGGGCGTCGACAGTTACCGTTGCGCCGACGGCGCTGGCCGACGTGAGGCGGGTGAGGTCGCGGCCCAAGCCGTCGGAGACGTCGATGCACGCGCACCGTCGCTGTCTTACCAGCGCGGCTGAAAGCGTTAGTTGTGGCTGCGGCGACAGGTGACGTTTCACCGCTGCGCGGGCCGCCCGCTCCGCGCTCCCATCGAGATTCAAGCCCGGCGGCAGCTCGGCGCGTCCGCCGCGCCAGCTCGCGCCGCGCTCCAGCAGCAGGCGGCCCAGCGCCGACTCGCCGAGGGTGCCGCCCACCCATAGACCGTCGCCCGCTCGTGCCGCGCCGCGCCGTAACCAGCGTGCGCCACGCCGCCGTCCCAGCAACGTAAGCGAGGCTACGACCACCGGCGCACGCGCGAGGTCGCCGCCAGCGATCGCGATGCCGAAGCGCTTCGCCGCCGTGCCCAGCGCGCGGAAGAACCGTCGGTGATCGAAGCCCGCCGGCGCGGACAGTGCCAGCAGTCCGTAGGCTGGCACGGCGCCTACTGCTGCGAGGTCGGAGACGTTCACTGCGAGGAGGCGCCGTGCGACCACCGCCGGATCGAGGCCGCTTCTGAAATGCGTGCCCTCGATCTGGCTGTCGATCGTCAGGGCCCACTCGCCGGAGAGCCGTAGCATCGCCGCGTCGTCGCCGATCAGCTCGCGTGCCGGCGAGCCCAGCGTGCGCCGCAGCCAGGCGACGAGCGCGTCCTCGCCACCGGCGCTCCGCTGGCTGTCGCTCCGCCGCCGCGCGCTCATCGTGGCGCCCTCCGCGCCGCCACCGCGCCGCGATTCACACCGGCAGCGCCGCCGCGGTCTCCGTCGAGACCGCCACCACGTCGCCGTGGATCGCCTCCGGCAGCAGCGCTCGGGCCAGCACGTCCTCCATGTGCTCGGCGAAGTGGAAGGTCAAGCCCTTCTTCACCTGCGGCGGCACTTCCTCGAGGTCGCGCTCGTTGAGCTTGGGCAGGATCACCGATTGAATGCCGGCGAGTCTCGCCGCCAAGACCTTCTCTTTGAGCCCGCCGATGGGGAGCACGGTGCCGCGCAGCGTGATCTCACCGGTCATTGCCAGGCGGCGGTCGATCGGGCGATGGGTGGCCGCCGAGACGATGGCGGCGGCGATGGTGAT
>DATNCU010000135.1:0-5206 GCA_035607145.1 Thermoanaerobaculia bacterium | reverse complement strand
CGTTTGGTCTGCTGGAGTTGCAGAACCTTTTCTTCGACGGTGCCTTTGGCGATCAAGCGGTAGGCGAAGACGTGGCGGGTTTGGCCGATGCGGTGGGCGCGGTCGATGGCCTGGGCTTCGACGGCGGGGTTCCACCAGGGGTCGAGCAGGAAGACGTAGCCGGCGGCGGTGAGGTTCAGGCCCACGCCGCCGGCCTTGAGCGAGATCAGGAAGAGGTTGGTCTTCGGGTCGGTCTGGAAGCGCTCGACGACGGCGCCGCGGTCGCGCGTCGAGCCGTCGAGGTAGGCGTAGGGCACGCCGAGGCCGTCGAGGTGCTGGCGCACGAACGCCAAGAGCGAGGTGAACTGCGAGAAGACGAGCACTTTGTGGCCTTCGTCGAGCACCTCGGATACCTGCTCGAACAACGCCTCGAGCTTGGCGCTGCCCGCATCGGCCCACTCTGGCTTCACCAGGCCGGGATGGCACGCGACCTGCCGCAGCCGCAGCAGCGCCTCGAGCACCTGGATGGCCGAGCGGCCGACGCCCTGCTTCTCGACCTGCTCGAGCAGGCTCGCCTGGTAGGCGGCGCGGAGCTGGTCGTAGAGCTCGCGCTGGCGCGGGCGCAGCGTGGTGAGCAGCACTTGCTCGGTCTTCGGCGGCAAGTCTTCGAGCACCTGCGCCTTGGTGCGGCGGAGGATGAACGGCCGCATGCCCTTGGCCACCAGCGCCAACTCTTCGCGGCTGGCAGTGTGGCCGCCGGCGAGCACGTCGAGCCAGGGCAGCCGCCCCAGCAGCCCGGGGTTGAGGAACTCGAACAGCGAGCCCAGCTCGCCGAGGTGGTTCTCGATCGGCGTGCCGGTGAGCGCCAGGCGGTGGCGCGCCACCAGCAGCCGGCTCGCTTTCGCCGCCTGCGACTCGCGGTTCTTGATCGCCTGCGCCTCGTCGAGGATGACGGTGTCGAACTCGCGCGAAGCGAGGAAGGCGACGTCGCGCCGCAGCGTGCCGTAAGTGGTGACGACGAGGTCGTAGTCGCCGAGGTGCTCGCGCACCTCGTCGCGGTCGGCGCCGGTGTAGTCGAGCACCTTGAGCTTGGGCGTGAAGCGCTCGGCCTCGTCGATCCAGTTGTAGACGAGGCTGCGCGGCGCCACCACCAGCGACGGCAGACGGCCTGACCCGTTGGTCGTACGGGCCTTCTTCGCCGCTGCCGGCTTCGCGACGGCGACGTCGGAGCTCGCCGCACCGTCGTCGCCGTTCTGCGTCGCCTTCGCAGCCTTGCCGCGCGTCGTCGGGCGATTGGCCTCGAGCAGCGCCAGCACCTGCACGGTCTTGCCGAGGCCCATGTCGTCGGCGAGCACGCCGCCGAGCCCGAACTCGCGCAGGAAATCGAGCCAGCCGAGGCCCTGCCGCTGGTAGCCGCGCAGCGTGCCGACGAAGTTCTTCGGCTCCTTCTTGGGCTTGATGCGCTCGAACGAGGCGAGGCGATCGCGAAGGGCGGCGAACGACTCGTCGACCGAAGGCGGCGGCAGCGCGATGAGCAGCGCGTCGACGAGCAGTGCCTGCGAGGGCAGGAAGCGCAGCCCGTCGTCGGTCTCACCATGCGCCAGCTTGGCGAGCGAGTCGTAGGTGGTCATCCACTCCGCCGGCACCAGCCCTTGCGAGCCGTCGGAGAGCTTGACGAAGCGCTCGCCCTTGGAGATCGCCGCCAGCAGCTGCTTCATCTCCAGGCGGTCGGTGCCGCCGAACTCGACGTCGCCGGAGAGCTGGAACCAGTCGATGCCGCTCTCGATGCGCAGCGCCGGCGGCCGGGGCGGGCGCAGCGTCGTGCCGTGCACTTCCACGGCCCAACCTTCGCGCAGCAGCGGCTCGGCGACGGCGGGGAGATCCCGTGGGTTGAGCTCGAGGCCGTGCCCCTGCCCGGATGCCGACACCACCGGCTTGAAGCCGAGCTCGAGTAGGCGCACCAGGTAGCGGTGCTCGGCGTCGGAGTCGCGGCGCAGGAAGCTCTGCCCCTCGGGGTCGATGACCGCCGGCCGTGGATCGCCGGCGCTCACCTGCGCGCCGCCGTAGAGGTACGACAGCTGCGCGAGCAACGGCGGGTTGGTCCACGCCGGCGCCGGGTCGGGCTCGAGCACCAGCTTGGGGACCGGCTTCGCCGGCTCGCCGGAGAGCTGCAGCCCGTCGGGCGTCTCCAGCGGCGGCAGCGCCGGCAGCTCGAGCAGCGAGGTGAGCGCCTCGGCCAGCTCCTCCTGCGGCACCACCAGCTCGCCGGTCTCGCGGAGCAGGCCGAGCCACGGCAGGTCGCGCGCCGGCACCGCCTCCATGCGCGCCAGCGTTTCGGGGAAGAGGGCCAGCGCCGGCGGCGGCTCGCTGCCGTTGGCCGAGAAGCCGAGGCCGAGCACGGCGACGGTGGAGGAGAGCGGCACCCGCTCGTTGGCGCGCTCGAGGGCGCCGGAGAGCCGCGCCGCGCCGGCGCCAGGCACCTGGAGGCGCAGTGCGAGGCGCCACGGCGGCCCGTCGTCCCACAGCAGCGGCGGCGAGTCCACCGGGTTGCGGCCATCCCACCAACCGAGCAGCCCGCGCGCGCAGAGGCGCGGCAGCACCGACTCGTAGAGCCGCGGCGGCAGCCGGAAGCGCTGCGTGCCCTGGCGCGGCATGGGGGCGAATGCGCGGCGTGGCCGCACCGGGCGATTCGGCGGCTCCGGCGGCAGCGTGGTCACCAGTGCCGGCGGCTCGGCGGGCTCGCGCGAGTCGTCGGCAGCCCGGCGTGGCAGCAGCAGGCGCTCGAGCTGCTCGTTCGAGAGCGAGGCCCGGCGCAGCTTCCCGGGCTTGCCGGGACCACTACCCGGCGCCGACTCGAAGACGTCGAGCACCAGGCCGCCGGTTTCTGCCGCGCCGGTGTCGACGAGAAGCCGCACGCCGGTTGGTGTGGCAGTCGCCGTGCTGGCGGTCGTCGCAGCGCCGGCGCCGGCCGCGTGCACCGGCACGGCGGTGAGTCGCGCCACCTCCTCGCGCACCGCGGCGAGCTGCGAGCGCCACGAGCTCTCGAGCGGACGCAGCCGCATGCGGCGGCCGGGCGGCATGCGGTCGCGGCCGCGCCGCCCGCGGTCGATGCGGTCGAGTCTTTCCGGCCGGTCTCCGCGCGGCGGGTAGCCGTTGCCCTGCGCCTCGCGATGCTCCTCGGGCGTCGCCGGCGGGCCGAGGTCCGGCCAGCTCGGCGCGCGGTCCCGCCGCAACGACAAGCGATCCTTGCCGGCCGGCTGCCCGTCGGGCGCCGCCTCGGCGAAGGCGAGCAACGTCGCCCACACGTGCTTGCACGGCTTGCCGTCCGCGAAGCGCTGGCAGTCGCAGTAGGCATGCAGCACGCGGTCCGTGCCGACGCGCGACCAGTCGACGCCGACGCGGTAGTAGGGCTGCTCGGCGCCGGCGACGCGGGCCCGCGCACGCCCGCCGTCGATCTCGATCTGCGCCCGCCCTTCGTGGAAGTAGTCCTGGCCGCGCTGGCGGTCGCCCGGTTCGAAATGCGACGCCGCGCGCTTGAACAGCGGCAGCGGCTGCGCCCCATCGAGCGGCGGCGCTAGACCTTGACCTTGCCCCTGGCCCCGCGAGCGGCCGCGGCGCCGGCGTCCTCGCGACGTCGAGCGCGGTCTCATCCGTGGGCGCGGGCCATCAGCCGCGCGTTGCGCGCCTCGCGGTGTGCCGCCGCGCGCGCCTCTATGGATCGAGGCAAAGCCGTTCGAGCCAGTCGACCGTCTCCTTGTGCCGGCGCGCCGGACCGCTGTCTCGACCCGCTCTCCTACGCGCGGCGCAGGATTCAGCTCGTCGGATCGATCGCGCAGTCGGGCGCGCGTCAGGGCCGCGGGATCGTGGCGGCCCGGCCCGCAGCGTGGACCTCGAGGGCGTCGACACCGCGGGTGAGGCGAGCATTGTAGCCGACTCGGGCCGAAAGTGTTAGGGCCAGCTCTGGAAGAGCAGGGAACGGCGGCCCGGCCGGCATATCCTCAGCCCAGTCATGAACCAGGGGGACGAGTCGAAGACGAGTCCCGACGTCGCGGAGCGGCTGTCGACGAGGCAGCCGCGGAGCAACGGCGCCGGGGCGGCCGCCGCCCGCATCTATACGCTGACGCTCTCCTGCCCGGACCGCGTCGGCATCGTCGCCGCGGTGGCGGGCTTCCTCGCCGCTCACGGCGGCTGGATCGTCGAGTCGAGCAACCACGCCGACGCCGGCTCGGGGTGGTTCTTCACGCGACAAGTCGTACTCGCGGACTCGCTGCCGTTTGACCGCGCCGAGCTGGTGCGCCGCTTCGCCGACATCGCCGAGCGCTTCGGCATGCAGTGGCAAGTGAGCGACTCGGCCGAGCCCAAGCGGGTGGTGGTGCTGGTGTCGCTCCAGGACCACTGCCTCTACGACCTCCTGCACCGCTGGAAGGCGCGCGACTTCCCCTTCGACATCGCCTGCGTCATCTCCAACCACGACACGCTGCGCGGCTTCGTCGAGTGGCACGGCATCCCGTACTTCCACGTGCCGGTGACGGCCGACAACGGCGAGGCGGCGCACGCCGAGGTGCTGCGCCTCTACCGCGAGCACCGCGGCGACGTGATGGTGCTGGCGCGCTACATGCGCATCCTGCCGCCGGCAGTGTGCGCGGCGCTGCCGGGGCGGATCCTCAACATCCACCACTCGTTCCTACCGAGCTTCGTCGGCGCCCGCCCCTACCACCAGGCCTACGAACGCGGCGTCAAGCTCATCGGCGCCACCTGCCACTACGTCAGCGAAGAGCTCGACGCCGGCCCGATCGTCGAGCAGGACGTCATCCGCGTCGACCACGGCGACTCGGTCGAGGAGATGGTCAAGTACGGCCGCGACATCGAGCGCACCGTGCTGGCGAGAGGGCTGCGGTACCACTGCGAGGACCGTGTGCTGCTGCACGGGAACAAGACGATCGTGTTCCGGTGAGGAGCGATCGAGACTCTCGCAGGCTAGCGTCGGAGCCTCCGCTCTCGATCGGCCTTGCCCCACCTACGGTCGTCTGAATCCCGCAGTAAGACAGGAGATCGACGCAATTGATCGTCCAAAGCATCCGGCAGACTCTCGTCTCCTGACCCGAAGCTCCAGCCGAGAAAGTTGCGACCGTCGAGCTCGGCACCAAAGGCTGAACGCAGGCTGCGCAGCAGAGAGTCGCCTACGCCTTGGGTGACCACGACGCACTTGACGCCGTGACTCCGGCGT
>DATNCU010000122.1:0-2602 GCA_035607145.1 Thermoanaerobaculia bacterium | reverse complement strand
CGTAGACGCTGCCGTGCGCCTTCTCCTTGGCGAAGAGGTCGATGAGAAGGAAGTCGCCGCGACGGATCGGCGACGTGGCGCCTGGGCCGGGCTGGTAGTGTGGGTCGGCGCTGTGGGCGTTGACGCCGACGATGGGTTCGTTCTCGCCCCACAGTCCGGTGCGCTCGAACTGCTCGACGATGAACTGCTGCACGGCGTACTCGTCGTCCTCGCCGCCGGAGCGCAGCTTGTCGAAGACGCGGTCGAAGGCGGCGCGGACGATCTCGTGCAGGTGCTTGCAGGCGCGGCGGTGGCCGGCGAGCTGGTCGGGGCTCCAGGTGGCGGCGAAGCGCTGCACGAGCTCGGCCGAGGAGACCAGCTCGACGCCGCGTCCGCGCAGGAACTCCGCCGTGCCGGCGTCGAGACGGGAGACGTTGGGCAGCTGGTTGTTGGGGCTGTACTGGGCGATCAGGCGCTGCACGCCGGCGACGAGCTTCGCCAGCTCTACCGCGTGCTCGCGCCAGGTGAGGTAGTAAGCCTGGACGCCGGGCAGGTGCGCGAGCATCGCCGGTTCGAGCCGGTGGTTGAGCTTCGTCGGCAGCCCCACGCGCGGGATCAGGTAGTAGCAGCGGCGCGTGACCAGGTGGCGCCCGCCGACGCCGAGCAGGTCGAGGCTCACCGGGTCGTTGTGTTGGAAGCAGAAGAACAGCCAGGCGTCGGCGCCGGCGTCGGCGATCGCTTGCTGGATCTCGGGGAGGCGCTGCGCGTCGAGCATGGCGGCATGCTACCAAGGCCGTTGAGATTGCTTCGTCGCTGCGCTCCTCGCAATGACGTCCAACGTCATCGCGAGCGCAGCGAAGCGATCTCGATGTTGTTAGGGCAGGATCCCTTTGGTCCGCGCTTCGGCGAGGAGCGGCACGAGGTCGCCGCCGAGCTGCTCCCAGCGCCAACCGGCGAGCGCGGGCGGCGGCAGTGCCTCGGCGGGGCAGGTGAGGAGCTGCTTGAGGTCGCGGCGGCTGGCGAGCAGCGTCGAGGTGACGCCGATCGCCTCGGCGCGCAGGCGCACCGCTTCGACGAGGCGGTCGAGGAGCTCGCGGCCGCGTTCGTCGCGGGCGCCGCGCGGACGGGGCGATGGCATCTCCTCAGGCGGGAGCTGGCGCGCTTCGCGGACGAGGCGCAGCAACGTCTCGCCGATGCGCTCGACCTGCTTGGGCGGCAGGTCGGGGACGTCGGCGAGCTCGGCGAGGGCCTGCGGCTGGCGGCGGGCGATGGTGGTCATCGCCGCTTCCTTCAGCACGAAGTTGCGCGGCAGGTCGCGCTCGCGCGCTTGGCGTTCGCGCCACGCGGCCAGCCCGCGCAAGGCCGCCAGCTGCTTGCGGTCGAGGCCGGCGAGGCCGCCGATGCGCAGGTAGGCCTCTTCCGGCGGCGGCAGGAAGCGGCCGGGCTCGCGGAGGTGCTGCGCCTCCTCGAGGAGCCAGGCGAGGCGGCCGCTCTCCTCGAGCCGAGGCCGCAGCTGGCGGTAGAGCGGCAGCAGGAGCTCGACGTCCTGCGCCGCGTACTCCACCTGCGCCGGTGAGAGCGGGCGACGCAGCCAGTCGGTGCGCGTCTCGCCCTTCGCGAGCTCAATGCCGAGCAGCTCGCGCACCAGGCGCTGGTAGCTCATCGCCGCCTCGAAGCCGCAGAGCGCTGCGGCCGCCTGGGTGTCGAAGAGCGCCGCCGGGAACTCGCCGAAGCGGTGGTAGAGGACCTCCATGTCCTCGCTCGGCGAGTGGGCGACCTTGACGATGGCGGGGTCGGCGAGCACCGCGCGCAGCGGCTCGAGGTCGTTGAGCGCGACCGGGTCGAGCAGCGTGCTGTGCGCGCCGTCGGAGATCTGCAGCAGTCCCAGCCGCGGGTAGAAAGTGCGCTCGCGGACGAACTCGCTGTCGATGCCGAGGGCGGTTGCCTCACGCCAGCGCGCGGCCGCCGCCGCCAGCGCCTCCGGCGTGTCCACCCACTCGACCGGCGTCCCCAGCTGCGTCATCGGTGCGCAGCGAGCTGAGCGGAGCGAAGCGTCCGCCACATCCGCGCGGAGCGTATCAGCCGGATCGCCGCGCGAATGGCGGCGAGGCGTGAGATGCCGCGCCCGACTGCAGCTATGGCAGACTCCGCGCGATGTACCAGAGCGACCTTCTGCGCGGCCAGGTGGTGCTGATCACCGGCGGCGGCACCGGCCTCGGCAGGGCGATGGCGCAACGCTGCGCCGAGCTGGGCGCGGCGGTAGCGATCTGCGGGCGCCGCGCCGAGGTGGCCGAGGCGGCGGCGCGCGAGATCGCCGAAGCCACCGGCGCCGAGGTGGTCGGCAGCGCCTGCGACGTGCGCCGCTTCGAAGAGGTCGAGGCGTGGGTGGCGGCGACGGTCGCGCGCTTCGGCCGCATCACCTCGCTGGTCAACAACGCGGCGGGCAACTTCCTCGCCCGCACCGAGACGTTGTCGCCCAACGCCTTCCGCACCGTCGTCGACATCGTGCTCGCCGGCAGCTTCCACGCCACGCTGGCGGCGGGCCGGCAGATGATCGCCCAGGGCGAGGGCGGCAACGTGCTGTCGATCGTCACCACCTACGCGTGGACGGGCTCGGCGTTCG
>DATNCU010000117.1:0-3780 GCA_035607145.1 Thermoanaerobaculia bacterium | reverse complement strand
GCGTCGACCTCGCTCCACGGCAGCTCGGCGAGGCGCGGCGCAGTGCTCACGGGGCGACCATAACAGCTCGCTTTCGGCGCGCCGCGCGCGCTCGAGCGCTGGCCATCGACCGCTTGTCGCACGCGTTCGCAGCCGACGCTGCTGCGCAGGAAAGCGCGCCGCGGCGGGTTCCACGGTCAGGAGCGCCGCACTGGGGTCGGCGCCCCGGGCCCGACAGCGAACCAGCCACCAAATGCCCGCACGGAGAAGGAGTCACTGACGTGAACCGCAAGCGCATCGCCCTCACCGCCGCTGCTATCGCCCTCGCCATCGGCGTGGCTGCCGGCGTCGCCCAACCGCCCCCGCCCGACGGCGACGATCGGGGTCTCGATCCCGCCGGTTTCTTCGGTCCCGACGACGGCGCTGGTGGCTATGCCGGTCCTGGCGCCCCAGGCACTCGCGGCTCGCGCTTCGCCGCTTTCCGTGGCCCGCGCCGGCCCGGCGGTCCCGGCGTCATCGGCGCGCGCCGCCTCGCCGACTACCTGCAGCTGACCGATTCGCAGCGCGAGAGCGCCCGCAAGCTCTTCGCAAGCCAACGCGACAAGCTCCGCCCGCTGTTTGAGCAGCAGCGCGAGCTGCGCGGCGACCTCGACGCCCTGCTCGACGACGCCAACGCCAGCGACGCCGCCATCGGCCAGGTGGTCAAGCAGCTGCGCGCCAACCGGCAGACGCTGAAGTCGGCGCGGCAGGACATGCACGCGCAGCTCTCCGCGCTCCTCGACGCCAACCAGAAGGCCAAGCTCGAGCAGCTGCGCAGCGTGATGGAAGGCCTGCGCGAGAGCGCCCGCCACCGCGGCCGCGCGCGCAGCTGACGCCGCTCCCCGGCGCGGCTCTGGCGGTCAATACCGGCGCCAGAGCCGCAACCCCGCCGCAGTCGAAGACACCTGGAACCTGGCGGCCAGCACCGGCGCAAAGGGGCTGGCCGCCGCCGCTTCGCCGTTGATCTCCTGCACCTCGATCGATCGCCAGGGCGCGAAGGCGCGCGTGAGCTGAACGCGGAAGACCTCCAGGAAGTCGTCGATGCGCGAGTGGTCCGGCGGCACCAGGAAGCGCAGCCGCTTGCCGCGCCCCTCGGAGGCGAGCACCAACGTGCTTCCCTGGAACACCAGGTGCGACCCCGCGGCGCGGCGCGGGAAGAGGCCGCGAAAGCCTTCGAGCGCGAGGCCGCTGGGCGCGGCGGGGTCGAGCGCCGACACCCACCAGACCGCGTCCTCGGGAAGCTCGCGACGCAGCCGCCGGACCGCTGCCGGCGAGGCGAACTGCGGGCCGGGCACGCCCTCGAAGAAGGCGCCGGCCGCGACTTCGCCGGAGAGCTCCATCAGCCGCAGCGAGCGGAAGACCTGGCGCCACTGCAGCGCCGGCAGCTCGCGCAGCAGCAGCTCGCGGAAGACGACGCCGTAGCGCTGCAGCAGCAGCCGCGCGCGCTCCTTCTGCCGCTCCTCGCGGTCGAGCAGGTCGGCCGCGGCGTCGGGGTCGGGCGCGGCGAGTGGGTACCAGCGGCCGGTGAAGGCGCGGCTCGCTTGCCAGCGTGCGAAGCCGCGGCGGCCGCCGAGTCGGCCGCCGGTGAGCCCGGGTGCCGGTTGCATGGCCTCGGTCGCCGCCGGGCGGAAGCGGCTGAGCACCCCCTTGCGCACGGCGGCGAAGGTGTCGTTGGTGACGGTGCCGGCCCAGGCGGCACCCCACAGGCGGGCGGTGAGCGCGCCGGTGTCACCGCCGGCCGACGGCAGCAGCTCGGGCAGCGTGAAGCGGCCGGGGCCGGGGAAGAGCCGAACGGCGCCGCCCGGCTTCGCGCCCTCGGCGCCGTTGTCGGCAACATCGGTACGCTCATTCGCTGCGGCGTCGTTCGCGGCGTCGCCTTCCTCGCCGTCGACTTCCTCGGCACCGCGCTCCTCCTCGAGCGTTGCGGCATCGATGGTCCAGCCTTCGGGCCGCAGCAGCGGCACGTCCTCGGGGAAGGTGAAGGTGAGGCGCTCCTTGCCGACACCCAACCAGAGAAGGTCGGTCTCCTGCAGCAGGGTGTCGAGCCACGTCGGGTGGTAGGGCTCCAGCCGCGCCGGCAGCAGGTCGGTTTCCCAGGACGCCGCCGGCGCCGCCCAGCCGAAGAGCCGCTCCAGCGCCGACTGCAGTCCGTCGATGCCGTCGCGCCGCGGCGCCAGTCCCTGCTGCACGGCGAGGAAGAGCGGCAACCTCGCGAGCGGCTGCGGCGGCAGCTGCGGCCGCGCGGCAGCGCGTACCATGCGCAGCAGACGGCCGAGGTTCTCGGCGTCGCAGACTTGCACGACGTCGACGCCGGCGAGCAGCTCGCCCACGACGACGCGCTCGCCGTCGACCATTTCGTCGAGCAACGGGACGAGGCGGTCCGGCGACAGACGCCAGATCGCGGCGAGCGCCTCGCGCTCGAGTGGCCCGTAGAAGCGCAGCCACTCGGCGAGGAGCTCGCCGAGCGCCGCCTCCGGCTCGTCGAGCACCGCGGGCGAGACGCGCCGCGCCGTGGCGAGCAGCTCGCGCGATGCTGCCTCGTCGAGCCCGGTGTCGAACGCGAACGGATGCGCGAGTGCAACCTCCGCGTCGTCGAGTCCGAGCACCGCGAGCAACCGCGGCAACAGCTCGACGGAAGTGACCAGCCAGCGTTCCTCGGCGATCGGCGACTTCACAACGACTGCCGCGGCACCACCACCGACTTCGTCGGGCAGCGCGATGGCAGCGAGCCGCGCGCGCGAAGGCTCCAGCGCCGCTATCAGCTCGGCCTCCGCCATCCCCGTATCGCGACCGACCGCATCCAGCAGCTCGCGCCACTCCGCGATCGGCAGCGCCAGCCGCTCGCGCACCCAGTCCGCCAACTCGTCCGGCGCCGGCGCGTATCCGGGCCACGTCCGCTGCAGCTTGCGACGCAGCTCCTCGGCCGCCGCGGGCGGCACCCGCGGCCGCAGCGCCGCCGACAGCGTCACCTCGGCGAGCAGGTCGTCACCCAACCGCGACGGACCGCCCTCCGGAGTGTCGTCCTCGTACATCAGCTTGTTGGTCTGCTTCCAGCCGAGGTTGGCGGCGAACGGTGACGGTTTGCTCGTCGTCACCTCGACCACCTCGATCTCGCCGCGCTCCACCTCGCCGAGCAGGTCGCGCAGGGTGCCGAGGTCCATCTCGTCCTGCAGGCAGGTGCGCCAGGTCTCGAGCAGCAGCGGGAAGTCCGGGAAGCTGCGCACGGCGTCGAGCAGACGCTTGCTGCGCTGACGGTTGAGCCACAGCGGCACGCGGTGGCGCTGGTCGCCGCGCGGCAGCAGCAGCGCGCGGCCGGCGTTCTCGCGGAAGCGAGCGCCGAAGAAGCCCGAGCTCTCGAGCCGCTTGCGCAGCAGCGGCAGCAGGCGCTCGCTCTCGACCAGCGACAGGAGATCGTCGCCGGGCATCTCGTGCGGCAGCTCCAACGCCAGCGCGTCGTCGTCGTGGGTCACCTGGAGGCGGGTGCCGAAGCGCTCCTCCCACGCCGCGGCGAGCGCCATCGCCAGCGGGCGGTTCACCTGCCCGCCCCACATCGTGTGCAGCACGACGCGC
Organism: Thermoanaerobaculia bacterium; assembly: GCA_035607145.1. GTDB lineage: Bacteria > Acidobacteriota > Thermoanaerobaculia > Multivoradales > JAIOJS01 > DASYQD01. The sequence goes on along the minus strand of DATNCU010000117.1, from coordinate 192 downwards.
GGGCGCGGATCCGTGGCCTGCGGGTCGCGCACGCGTTCGACGAGGATCCGCCGGCGGTGGGGCAGCGCCGGGCCGGTGGCAGCCCGTTGTCCGTCGATGTAGCGCGTCAGGTCCTCGGCCGCCTCCGCCACCAGCGGCGCGCGCTCGGCGAGTGCGGCCGGCAGCGAATCGGCCGAGTGCTCGGCGAGGTAC
>DATNCU010000009.1:0-5343 GCA_035607145.1 Thermoanaerobaculia bacterium | reverse complement strand
ATCGAAACCTGCTCGGTGATGGCATAGCGCGGCGGCAAGCCGTTGCGGGCGTCCTCCTCGTCCTCCGCGGCGATCGCCGCGAGGTCGAGCGGCGACCCCAGCACGGTGTCGACCTGGCTGGGGTCCTTGACCGCGAACTGGTGGGCGACCGGCTGTTGTGCGGCGGTCGCGGCAGTGGCGAGGAGGGAGAGAGCGAGGACCATCCACGTCGGGTGCTTCATTCGAGATCCTCCAGCGCGGGGGTGTTGCGAGCCTGCGGAAGGCTCGACGGCAACGATGTCCGGCAGCAGCTGCCGGCGACCGTAACACAGGCCCGGAAGGGCCGCGTGAGAACGACGCTACAGAGTCAGCGGGCGCCGGCGGCGGCGCTCGCGAAGGCCGCCCGCTCGCGCATCGCCACGCTGGCAGCGGCCGCGTTGGCCGGCAGGCCGCCGAGCCGCGTGCCGCTGTAGTAGTGCGCGAGGATGTCGCGGTAGCCGTGGCCGCGCACCGCCATGCCGTAGGCGCCCACCTGGCAGAGGCCGACGCCGTGGCCCCAGCCGCGGCCGCTGAACAGCCAGCCGGGCTCGCCGCGCGCCGGCTGGAGGCGCTTGGCGGTGAACAGCGTGTCGGGCAGGTCGAGCGTCCAGCGCACCGCGAGCCCCTCGACCAGCTCGCGGCGGCCGTCGCTGCCGATCAGCCGCAACGCGCCGACGCGGCCGGATACGCCGCGCGAGACGATCTCGAAGCTCTCGAAGGCGAAGCCCGGGTAGCGCTGCCGCACCAGCGTGGCGAGCTCGCGGTCGGTCTTGAAGCGCTGCCACGACGTCCAGTGGCTGGTGCGGTCGTAGGCGACACCTTGGGCGTGCACCTCCTGCACGAGCGCCAGCAGCGCATCGCCCTGCCAGATCAAGCGCAGGCGATCGCCGGCGACGAGCGAGAGGTTGGCGCCGGTCACGGTGTCGCCGAGCTCGCGGTAGGTGGCGAGGCGCGGCGGCAGCGCCACGTCGCGCGTCTTGTCGTTGCTGCGCAGGCTGAGCGCGCCGTTCGCGAGCCCGGCGAAGCCCGCTTCTTCCTCGCGCAGCACGCGCAGGTAGAGGGCGAGCCGGTAGAGCAGCTCCTCACGGTCGCTCGCGCTCAGCTCTGCCGGCGTGGCGCCGCCGAGGTCGCTCTTGACGAAGAGCGCCGCGAGGCGCCGGTCCTCCTCGCTCCAGTCGCGCGGCGGCGTCTGCACCAGGTACGGCAGGTCCTCCTCGGCGACGAAGAGCCGCGCGTCGAGGGCGAGGTCGAAGGCGGCGGCGACGAAGCGCCGCACGTCGCGCGAGTTGAGGGTCGAAAGCGTGCGCGGGGCCGGCGAGAGACCGGCGAGCCGGGCGAGCGCCAGCAGACGCTCGCCGAACGCTCGCGCGGCGTCGCCGCCCGCCGGCGGCGGCAGCAGCGCGGTGGTGATCGCCAAAGGCAGAGTCGTGCCCGTCGCCACGCCGCCGAGCGCGGTCACGCCCGCCTCGAGACAGGGGACGCCGCGCAGGTAGGTCTCGTCGGCCTTGAGCGGGAAGACGACGCCCACGTTCTCAGTGTGGCCGCCGCAGGTGGAGCTGAAGAGCGCATCGATCGGCTGCTCGCGCCACAACAGCACCTCGCCGCGCGTGGCGGCGATCGCTTCGTCCGAGCGCGGGTGCTCGACCTCCATGCCACCATAGACCTGGCAGCGCGGCGTGGCGCAGATGTCGAACCCCTCGGCGCGGAACTCGCCGAGGTTGCGCGCCGCGTAGGTGCGCGCCGCCACCGCCTGCGCCTTGAGCGCCTCGAGCTCCGGGTACGCCTCGGGCCCGAGCTCGCTGGGCACGACGCCGCGCAGGTACTGCTCTAGCGGCACCTCGTCGATGACGTTGAGCGTGCCGCGGTCGTTGAGGTAGACGAGGATGCGGCCGCGGTAGCGGTGGCCGCCGACGAAGACGCCGGCCCCGCTGCCGTCCTCGACGGCCACCCAGCGGCCGGGGACGGTGACGTTGAGGTCGCCCTGCAGCAGCCGCAGCGCGGGGTCGCGCACGCCGCCGCCTTCGCTAACCACCCAGGCGTCGCCGATGCCGAAGCGCGAGAGACCGCGGCGCGCCGTCTCGGCCGCGTCGCGACTGGAGTAGCGGCCGACGCGCACTCGGTAGAGGCCGCTCTCGGCTTCGAGGACCGAGTCAGCGGGCTCGCCGGCGGCGCGGCGGATGTTGGCGGCGAGCGCCTCGGCCTGCCCGGGATCGCGCAGCGCCGCCACCTGGACGCGGAAGATGCCGGGCTCGGTCCCCTCGGGCGCCGGGTCGACGCGCAGGGCGCGGGTGAGCGCCCAGGTCTGCCCTTCCCACACGGCGCGCAACGCGGCGGCGCAGCAGGGGAAGGTGACGCTGGTCTGGTCCGAGAGCAGACCGACGCGGAGTAGGAGATCGGTGGTCGAAGCCGGCGTCGGCGGTACCGGCGGCGGCTGCGGCAGCGGCTGCTCAGGCTCGGGGAGCGCCGTCGGCTGCGGCGTCGGTGCCGGCACGGGCGCCGGCGTGGGAGCCGCGCGCGGTGCGGTGCGCGGCGGCTGCCGCACGCCGCAGGCGACGGCGAGCAGCGCCGCGGCGGCGAGAGCCACCGCAACGCCCGCGCGTGCCGGCAGCACGGCCGCCGCGCCGCTCCGCCGGCAAGCTGTCAACGAGGTCGGCCGCGCATCAGTCGCCATTGCGCTCGTGGGGCGCCGCAAAGGTAGCAAGCGCGCGGCGCCGAGGCAATCCGCCAGGTCACACCACGCACGCAGCTACAGGTGCTGGTGCTTCTTGACGTGCTGCCGGTAGTCGTCGCTCTCGATCACCACCGGCCGCGCCATCTCCCAGAGACGGCTGACGAGCAGCGCCGGGATGCGCGCCGAGAGCAGGTCGGGCTGGGGCGGCGCGGGACCGCGGTCGAGCGGGTTGCCGGCGGGCGCGGCGGCTTCGAGGTAGTAGTTGGTGGTGAACAGCGTCGGCAGCCGCCGCGTGTAGCGGCCGTTGAGGATGAGGTAGAGCACCTCGCTCACCCACGCGGTGGGCTTCTGCGCGCCGAGCTCGTCGATCACCAGCACCTCGGTGGAGACCACCGGATCGAGCACGCTGCGCTTGGTCTCGGCGGTGCCGGCGTCGAAGGTCGACTGGATCTGGTAGAGCAGCGAGGTGAAGTCGACGAAGCGGCCGCGCACGCGATAGCGGCGGATGAGCTCGCTCAGCGCCGCGGCGGCGAGATGGGTCTTGCCGACGCCCGGTGGGCCGATGAAGAGCAGCCCCGACTCGCGGAAGGCGCCTGACTCGGAGAGGAACTCCTCGACCCAGCGCTGCGTCAGCGCGCGCGCGGCGAGGAGCTGCTCCCGGTAGCGCCCGGTGGCCTGGAAGTTGGCAAGCGTGCAGCGGGCATAGCGGGCCGGCACCCCCGCCTCCTGCTCCAGCCGCGGCACGACCGCCTTGGCAGCGCAACCGCAGCGGCGCGCGCTGCCGGTTCCGGCGTCAGGGCCGATCACCCAGCCGCGGCCACCGCACTCCGGGCAGGCGCCGCTTGCCGGCTCCTCGGCGACGACGGCGGGCGCCGGAGCCGCGGCGAAGGCCTCGTCGAGCGCGTCACGCAGCGTCGCGCTTCGCTTGCCCTCGCCGGCTGGATACGCCATGAAGTCAAATTAGCATGCCGCTGGTTCCCCAAGGGGCACCAACGAGGCAATCTCTCGACTGTCTTTCGAACGGCTTGCTCAGCCGCCGGCGCGGCCGCGCTGGCCCAGATCCCGCTGCACCAACGGTCCGCGCTCGACCTTGACCAGGGAGTGCTCGCGGCGGATGCCGCCGCGCTCGCGGAGTTGCTCGCGGACTTGTTGCAGGAGGCGGTCGACCTCGAGCTGCATCTCGCTCATCTGTTGGCGCAGGTTGAGGATCACCTCGACGCCCGCGAGGTTGACGCCCAGCTCGCGGGTCAGGAAGAGGATCGTCTCCAGCCGCTTGATGGTGTCCTCGTCGTAGAGGCGGGTGTTGCCGGCGCTGCGCACCGGCGTCAGCAGGCCCTCGCGCTCGTACATGCGCAGGGTCTGCGGGTGGACGCCGAGGCGCTCGGCCACCACGCTGATCATGACGAAGCGGGTCTCGCGCCGGCGCCTAGTCACGGTCACTCCTCGCGCACCGCCACGCCGCGCCGCGCCGGCGTCCGCTTGGGCATCGTCACTTCGAGGATGCCGCGGCGCAGCTTCGCCTCGATGCGTTGCGGGTCGACCGGCTCGGGCAGCTCGAGGCGGCGCTTGAACGGGCCGTAGCTGCCTTCGAGCCGCAGGTAGCCGCGCTCGCCGCCGAGCGGCCGTCGCTGGCCCGAGAGCTCGAGCGAGCGGCCGTCGGAGTCGAGCTGCACGTCCTCGCGGCGTACGCCGGGCAGCTCGGCGAAGAGGATGAAGTCGTCGTTGGTCTCCACGAGGTCGAAGAGCGGCTTCCAGCCGGAGAGCGCCTGTGGGCCCCCCGGCGGCATCCCGCCGCCGCCCCCCACGAGAGCCTGCTCGAGGAGCTTGTTGAGGCGCTCCTGGAGCCGTGACAGCTCGCTGCGGGGGGCGGTGGCTCGCGGTCTCGGCATCAGCAGGTCACGTCGTCAATTCGAGCTCTTGTCGACGTCGACGTACTCGGCGTCGATCACGTCCTCGCTAGCGCCCGGACCCCCGGTGGCAGCCCCACCGCTCGAGTCCGCGCCCGCCTGCGCGCCGGCGCCCGGCGCCTGGCGGTACATCGCCTCGGCGAGCTTGTGCGACGCCTGCTCGAGCCCCTGACCGGCGCGCTCCATGGCCGCCGCGTCCTCACCCTCGAGCGCCTTCTTGGCGTCGGCGATCGCCGTCTCCAAGGTGGCGCGGGCTTCCGGCTCGAGCTTGTCCTTGTGCTCCTCGAAGGTCTTCTCGGTGGCGTAGACGAGCCCGTCGAGCTTGTTGCGCGCCTCGACCTGCGCTCGCCGCGCCTTGTCCTCCTCGCGATGCAGGTCGGCATCCTTGACCATGCGGTCGATGTCGGACTCCGACAGCCCTGAGGAGGCAGTGATGGTGATCTTCTGCTCCTTGCCAGTGCCGAGGTCCTTCGCCGAGACGTTGACGATGCCGTTGGCGTCGATGTCGAAGGTGACCTCGACCTGCGGCACGCCGCGCGGCGCCGGCGGGATCCCGATGAGGTGGAAGCGGCCGAGCGTGCGGTTGGCGCTCGCGATGTCGCGCTCGCCCTGCAGCACGTGCACCTCCACCTGCGTCTGGTTGTCCGACGCCGTGGTGAAGGTTTCCGACTTCTTGGTCGGGATGGTGGTGTTCTTCTCGATCAGCTTGGTCATCTTGCCGCCGAGCGTCTCGATGCCGAGCGACAG
>DATNCU010000106.1:0-2340 GCA_035607145.1 Thermoanaerobaculia bacterium | reverse complement strand
CGTCAACCCCAATGCGATCAACGTGGCGGTGACCTTCACCGACAATTGCTGGATCGAAGTGCTCGTCGACGGCGACCGCCGCATCCAGGAGCTGCACGTCGCCGGCGAATCGCTGCACGTCGAGGCCCGCGAATCGGTGCTGTTCGAGAAGATCGGCAAGGTGAGCTCCGTGCGCATCGACGTCAATGGCAAACCGGTGCAACTTCCCGCCGCAGCCGGCGAAGTCGTGCGTAACCTGCTGATCGACCGCGCCATGGCGGGCCTGCCGCCGCTGCCGGCCGGCGCCGCGGCGCCTCGAAACTGAGCCCGCCGCCGCGCCCGTGGCCTCGCCCCTCGTCACCCAGGCCCTCTCCGGCGACAACCGCGACCTGACCCTGCTCGCGGCGCGCGGCATGCTGCCGCTCGCCCCCGAGGAGCTGCTGCCGCTACAGGTGCAGCTGACTGCCAGCAACGACGCCGAGGTGGCCGAGGCTGCCGGCGAGTCGTTGAAAGGGATCGCTGTCCGGGTGCTGGTGCCCTTCCTCGCCCGCGAGGCGCCGCCCGAGGTGCAGCGCTGGTACGCCTTCAACAGCCGCGACCGCGAGGTGATCGAGGCCCTGCTGCGCCGCCGCGACGTGCCCGGCGAGGTGCTCTTCCACCTCGCGCCGCAGCTCGGTCCCGACTTGCAAGAGGTGCTGCTGCTGCGCCAGGACCGCATCAGCGCCACGCCCGAGCTGCTGGCGGCGATGGAGGGCAACCCGGAGCTCTCCGCCTACTCGCAGCGGCGCATCCGTGAGTACCGCGACCACCTGCTCGGCGGGGCCGGCGCCGCCGCCGCCGAGGCGCGCGCCGCGGCCACCGCCGCCGAGGAGGTGGAGGAGCGCGAGGTCGAGGAGGCGATCGCGCTCGCCCGCAAGGCCGCTCCCGACGGCGAGGTCGACGATCAGACCGGCCTCTCCGAGGGGCAGGTCCGCCAGTTGCCGGTCAGCGTGCGGCTCAAGCTGGCGCGGCGGGCGCCGCGGTCGCTGCGCCAGTTCCTGGTCCGCGACACCAGCCCACTCGTGGCGGTGGCGGTGCTGCAGTCCAACCCGCTCTCCGACACCGAGGTGGAGCTCGCCGCGCGCAGCCGCAACGTCGTCCCCGAGGTGCTCGAGTACATCGGCAAGCACCGGCAGTGGGTGGCCAAGTACCCGGTGGTTGTCGGCCTGGTCAACAACCCGCGCACGCCGCTCAACGTCGCCCTGCCGCTGATGAGCCGGCTCTCGGTGCGCGACCTGCGGCTGATGGCCAAGGACCGCAACCTCCCCGACGCCGTGCGCCAGACGGCGGGCCGTCTCTATAGGGTAAAATCCGTCTGACCCGCGGCCCACCAACGAGACAATGTCGACGGACTTCTACGGCGTCCTGGGGGTGTCGCGCAACGCCACCAGCGAGCAGATCAAGGACCGCTTCCTCCAGCTCACCCGCGAGCGGCACCCCGACCGTTTCCACGGCGCCGAGAAGCAGCAGGCCGAGCTCGCCTTCCAGTCGATCACCCAGGCGTTCAACGTGCTGTCCAACCCCGAGCGCCGGCGCCTGCACGACATCGAGCTCGCCCGCCCCGCCGCCCACAAGGCCGACCCCGGCGAGCTCGGCCGCGTCTTCATGCAACGCGGGGTGAAGGCCTACAAGGGGAAGAACTTCATCGAGGCGGCCGACAACTTCTCCCGTGCCACCGAGGCCGACCCCGCCAACGCCCTCGCCTGGCACCACTTGGCGCGCACCTGCATGCAGGAGGAGCGCTGGATGTCGCGCGCCACGGCGGCGATCGCCCGCGCCGTGGAGCTCGAGCCGATGAAGGTCGAGTACCACAAGCTGGCAGGACAGATCTTCCTGCGCGCCGGCGAGCGCGACAAGGCGGCAAACTATTTCCGCCAGGCGATAAGATGGGGCGGCGAAGACGCCGAGATACGCGCCGCGCTCGACGCGCTCGAGGGCAAGCGCAAGGGAGGGCTGCTCGGCGGCCTCTTCGGCAGGGCCGAATGAAGCCAGATCGAGTGAAGTCACAGGTCGGTATGGAGCTGGGGATGGATCCGGTGGTCGGCAGAGTGGGATGATGCTGCGCGTGAGGGCCTGCGGACTCTCCGACGTGGGGCGCGCGCGCACCCACAACGAGGACTGCTTCGGCATCGACCCCGACCACCGCATGTTCGTGGTCGCCGACGGCATGGGCGGCCACAACCACGGCGAGGTCGCCTCCCGCATCGCCGTCAAGGCCATCCAGGAGTTCGTCGAGCAGACGGCGGAGAACGACACCACCTGGCCGTTCGTCTATGACGCGCGGCTGCAGCGGCACAGCAACCGGCTCAAGACCGCCATCCG
>DATNCU010000101.1:0-4679 GCA_035607145.1 Thermoanaerobaculia bacterium | reverse complement strand
ACCGCGGCAGCCAGCGGGTCGGCGGCCATCTCGCCGCAGACGCTCACCGGGATGCCGTGCTCCTCCGCCTGCTCGACGACGAATCGTAACATCCGCAGCAGCGCCGGATGCAGCGGCTGGTAGAGGTGGGTCACGTGCTCGTTGTTGCGGTCCACCGCGATCGAGTACTGGATGAGGTCGTTGGTGCCGACGGCGAAGAAGTCGACTTCGGCCGCCAGGTGATCGGCGATCAGTGCCGCCGACGGCACTTCGATCATCACCCCCAGCTTGAACTGCTCGCCGTGCGGCACCCCTTCGGCGACCAGCTCGTGCCGCACCTCGGCGGCGAAGGCGCGGAAGGCGCGCACCTCCTCCAACGTGCTGACCATCGGCAGCAGCACCCACAGGTCGCCGTGTGCGCCGGCGCGGAAGAGGCCGCGCAGCTGGGTGCGGAACACCTGCGGCCGCGCCAGGGTGAGGCGGATGCCGCGCAGCCCCAGCACCGGGTTCTCCTCGCGGGTGTCCATCACCTCGCGGGCGAGCTTCCTGCCGCCGAGGTCGTAGGTGCGGATCACCACCGGATGCGGCGCCATCTCCTCCACCAGCCGCCGGTAGAGGGCGTAGTGCTCGTCCTCGCCGGGCAGCTCTGGCGTGCGCTCGATGTAGAGGAACTCGCTCCTGTAGAGGCCGATCCCCTGCGCGCCGTAGCGTCGCGCCTCGGCCACCTCCTCGACGAGGTCGATGTTGGCCATCAGCTGCACCAGCACGCCGTCGCGGGTGCGCGTCTCGAGCTCGCGGGTGGCAAGCAGCAGCAGCGTGCGCTGGTCGTAGTCGCGCTGGCGGCGCTCGTACTCGTCGATCACCGCCGTCGTCGGGTGCAGCACGACGACGCCGGAGGTGCCGTCGACGATCACCGGATCCTCGTGCGCGGCGAGACGGGTGATCCCCGGCAGCCCGGTGACCAGCGGGATGTTGAGCGAGTGGGCGATGATCGTCGTGTGCGAGGTGCGGCCGCCGGACTCGATGGCGAAGCCCACCACGCCCTGGCGGCCGAAGCGCACGGCGTCGGACGGTGTCAGGTCGTCGGCGATGACGATGACGTCGCCGCCGATCTCCGACAGCTCGTGGTGCGACACCCCCTGCAGGGCGCGGACGATGTGGCGCGCGATGTCCTGCATGTCGTCGGTGTGGTCGCGCGCGGCGCCTTCGGCGATGGCGGCGAAGCGGCCGCGCAGCTCGGCCGCCGTCTCCCACGCCGCCCACTCGGCGTTGACGTGCTCCTCGCTGATGCGTTGTTCGATGCGGTCGAGGAAATAGCGGTCGCGCAGCAGCAAGGCGTGGACGTCGAAGATGCCCGCGAGCTCCGGCCCGAGGTCGGAGCCGACGCGGCCGGAGAGCTCCTCCACCTCCTCGACGGCGCGCTCGGCGGCGCTCCGGAAGCGGGCGATCTCCGCCTCCACCTGCCCCTCGGGCAGCGGGAAGCGGTAGACGTCCTGCTCGCGCGTGGCGATGCAGACCGCGCGGCCGATGGCGACGCCTTCCGAGACGCCGAGGCCCTGCAGCTCCTGCATCACCAGCGGCGCGCCGTCCGGGCGCTCGCCGGGGGCCGGACGGGCCGGCCCGACGCTCACGAGTCTTCCTCGAAGCGGCGCGCGATCAGGTCCTCAAGCGCCGTCATCGCCTCCTGCTCGTCCGGCCCGTCGGTGCGCAGCCGCAGGTGCTCGCCCTGCGCGGCGGCCAGCATGAGCAGCCCGAGGATGCTCTTGCCGTCGACCGTCTCGCCGTCCTTGAGCAGCTTGACGTCGGCGCGGAAGCGGCCGGCGAGGTGCACCAGCTTGGCGGCGGCCCGCGCGTGCAGCCCCAGGCGGTTGACGATCTCGACGTCGCGCTCGATCACGAGCGCCCTCCCACCAGCGCCGGCTCGCGGGCGGCGCCGAGGCAGATCCCCTGCCGCCCCTTGGCCTGGATCCAGCCCGCCAGCTCGGGAACCGTGGCCGGCCGGCTCCCCTGGTTTCCTTCCCGGGGAACGCAGGCGAGCCGCAGCACCATCGGCAGGTTGACGCCGGTGACCACTTCGACCCTGCCCGGCTCGACGAGGCCGAGCGCGAGGTTGGAGGGCGTGTCGCCGAAGAGGTCGGTGAGGATGAGGACGCCGTCGCCCTCGTCGATGCTGTCGACGACCTGGTGCAGGCGGGCGAGAAGGTCCTCGCGGGGCCCGTCCCAGTCGAGCGACAACGCCTGCACGTCCTCGAGCCGGCCGACGATGCGCTCGGCGGTATCGACCAGCGCGTGGGCGAGCGCGCCGTGGCTCAGGATCAGGACCTGCACCATGGTGGTGGCGAAATGTTACCACCGTGCGGCAATTATGCCGCACTGCGGCATCGCGGCCTCTACCTATCGATGTCGCGGTGCCCCGGCCGCGGCGACCACCCCGCCTCGCGCAGCCGGCGTTCCAGGATCTCGACGATCGCCACCGAGCGGTGCCGCCCGCCCGTGCATCCCACGGCCACCGACAGGTAGCTGCGGTTCTCCTTCCGGTAGCGCGGCAGCAGGTAGAGCAGCAGGTCGGCGAGCCGGTCGACGAGGTCGTTGAAGTCGGGCTGCGCTTCGAGGTACGCCAGCACCGCCTCGTCCTGTCCTGTCTGCGGCCGCAGCTCGGGCACGAAGTGCGGGTTGGGCAGGAAGCGCACGTCGAAGAGCAGGTCGGTGCCGGTGGGGATGCCGTACTTGAAGCCGAACGAGGTGAGCGACACCTGCATCTCGGCGCCCTGCGTCGGCTGGGCGAAGGCGTGGTTCACCTTGCTGCGGATCTCGTGCACGTTCCACTGGCTGGTGTCGAAGACGAGGTCGGCAAGACCGCGCAGCTCGTCGAGCATCGCCCGCTCGCGCTCGATCGCCTCGGCAACGGGAAGGTCCTTCGACACCGGGTGCGGCCGCCGGGTCTCCGAGAAGCGGCGGATCAGCGACTCGTCGGAGGCTTCGAGGAAGAGCAGCGTCGGGTGCACGTGGGTGCGGTCGATGCCGCGGAAGATGGCCGGGAACTCGGCGGCGAAACCGTTGGCGCGCGCGTCCGTGATCAGCGCGATCTTCCGGTGCTCGTCGCCCACCAGCTCGAGCGGCTTGCCGAGGAACTCGCGCAAGAGGGGCAGCGGCAGGTTGTCGACCACGTAGTAACCGAGGTCCTCGAAGCACTTGGCCACCGTGCTCTTGCCCGAGCCGGCGAGGCCGGTGACGATGACGAGCTCGGCCCGCGGACGTGTTCCTTCGGTCTTTGCCACCTCAGCCTTCAACAACTCAGTCCGCGCCACCCTGGCCTCCCTCCCCCGCCTTCCTCCCCCGCTTGCGCTCCAGCTGCTCCTCCAACTGGCGGGCGAACTCGTGGGCCGAGAAGTGCCCCTGCACCTTGAGCACGTGGTTGCGCGCCGCGATCTCGACCAGGATCGACAGGTTGCGGCCGCTCGCCACCGGCATCTTGATGTAGGGCAGCGGCGTGCCGAGGACGTGGTGGACGGTCTCTTCGAGCCCCAGCCGGTCGTAGGGCTGGTGCGGGTCCCAGGGCTCGAGCTCGATCACCAGGTCGACGGTCTTCCTCTCGCGCACCGCGGCGAGGCCGAAGAGGTCCTTGATGTTGACGATGCCGAGGCCGCGCAGCTCCATGTGGTGGCGCAGCGGCGTCTCCGAGTAGCCGACGATGTCGCCGCTCGGGTAGCGCTTCACCGTCACCCGGTCGTCGGCCACCAGGCTGTGGCCGCGAGTGACGAGGTCGAGCGCCGACTCGCTCTTGCCGACGCCGCTCTTGCCGATGAGCAGCACGCCGAGGCCGTAGACATCCAGCAGCACGCCGTGCACGTGCGAGGTGGGGACCAGGTGGTCCTCGAGGAACCAGGAGATGCGCTTGATGATCACCGACGACAGCGCCGGCGAGGCGAGCAGCGGCACCTCGCGCTCGCGCAGCAGTGCGAGCAGGTCCGGCAGCGGCTCGATCCCCTTGGTGAGGATGAACACCGGCACCGGCAGGCGCGTGATGCGCTCGAAGCGGTCGGCGCGCTTGCCCGCCGACAGCGTCTGCAGGTAGGCGGTCTCGCTCTCGCCGATGATCTGCACGCGGCCGGGCTTGATGTAGGCGTAGTAGCCGGCGAAGGCGAGGCCGGGCTTCTGTACCCGCGGGTTCTCGATCCGGTTGTCGAGCTTGGTCTCGCCCGAGAGCACCTGGAAGCGGAGGTCGGAGAGCTCGTCGCCGAGCAGGTCGCGCACCGAGACGTGGACGCCATCAGGTGACGTCTGCTGAATAGCGGGGTCGGGCGGCCTGACCTCGGGCGCTGCGTCCACCGCCGTCGGGGCCTCGGGCGTGATCCGCCTCATGCCCGCTCCCGCAGCAGGTCGAGGATCTCGCCGGGGTCGCGCAGGCCGAGCAGGCGCTCGACCCGCCCGTCCGTCTTCACCCAGCGCGAGATGGCGGCGAGCGACTGCAGGTGCTCGGCCGGCGAGCGGCTGGGCGAGACGACGACGAAGAAAAGCCGCACCGGCTGGTGGTCGGCGGCGCCGAACTCGACGCCCTGCGGCGCCAAGCCGACGGCGACGACGACGCGCTCCAGTCGCTCGAGCTTGCAGTGCGGGATGGCGATGCCGCGGCCGATGGCGGTCGAGCCCAACCGCTCGCGCTCCCACAGGCGGTCGAAGAGGTGGTCGGCGTCGGTGAC
>DATNCU010000095.1:0-11824 GCA_035607145.1 Thermoanaerobaculia bacterium | reverse complement strand
TGCCGAACGTGTCGCTGGAACCCGGCGTCGCGCCGCAGACCCCCGCCCAGCTCGTCGCCAACGTCGAGAAGGGGATCTTCATCGTGGGCGACGGCTCGTACTCGATCGACCAGCAGCGCTACAACTTCCAGTTCGGCGGCCAGCTCTTCTACGAGATCAAGAACGGCAAGGTGACGGGGATGCTGCGCGACGTCGCCTACCAGGCCAACACGGTCGAGTTCTGGGGCTCCTGCAGCGCCATCTGCGACCAGCGCGACTACCGGCTCTTCGGCTCCTTCTTCGACGGCAAGGGCGAGCCGAGCCAGTCGAGCGCGGTGTCGCACGGCAGCGCCACGGCGCGCTTCGACGGCATCAACGTCATCAACACCGAGCGGCGGCTCTAGGCCGCGCTCGCGTGTCCTCGCCCTGATACACAGGGCGACCGTGCGGGTGGACGGCCGCGGGCCGGCGCTGTGGCCGGGCTCCTGCGGCTCCGCCACGGGGCGGCGCGCGGGAACGGCGTGGCGCTGGCCTTGCACCGGCGCCGGCCAACCGCTACGTCCCGAGCCACGGAGCCACGCCATGCCCTTCGTTCCGACCCCGCGCCGAAGCCGACGGACGCTTCGCCTGTTCGCCGCCCTGCTCGCGGCGCCAGCCTTGACCGCTGCGGTTGCCGCCGCCAGCCCCGCGGACTCGAGCTTTCTAGGGCTCGTGGAAGGCGCCGCCGCCGTCGAGCGGGCGGGGGTGACGACAGCGGCCGCGGACGACCGGCCGCTCTTCACCGGCGACCGCCTGACCACGGCGCGGGGAGCGCGTGTCGAGGTCCGGCTCGGGGACGAGACGGCAATCTTCGTCGCCGGCGACGGCGAGGTGGTCTTCGCCACGCTCGCCGGCGAGGGCGCCGAGGCCGAGCCCGCCAACCTCCTGCTCCTCGAACGCGGCGAGCTGCTGCTCGCGAGCGAGGGCGGCGCGGAGACTCGCGTCGACACCGACAACGCCTCCGTCTATGTCGGCGCCGGCTCCTATCGCATCGAGCGCACGGACGACGCGACGCTGGTGATCGCCAGGCGCGGCGAGGCCGAGCTGAGGACGCGGCGCGGCATGGTGTCCGTCGCGGAAGGGGAGCAGGGCTGGATCGAGGGCGACGGCACCCCCGTCGTCGCGCGCGCCGCGGATGTCGATGCGCTCGAGCGCTGGGCAGCGGCGCTCGACCAGCCCGGCGAGCGGCTTGCCTTCGAGGATGAGGGCGACTCGGACCTCGCCTACGACGACTTCCCGTTCGGTTTCTGGGACTTCGGCGACGTCGGCTCCGAGTGCGAGCGCGACTGCGGCGGCAGGGCCGTCAGGACGCGGCCGCCGCATCCGCCGGACGAACCCGGTCGTTGGGCGGTGCCGATCGACGACGATCCGCAAGCAGACGCTGACGGCGGCATCGAGGTCGCCATCGCCAAGCCGTGGCCGCTCGACGACGCGGGCGACGATGGGGCAGTCCCCATGGCCAAGCCGCCGCTCGAGGAGACCGCGGACGAGGCGTCGGTGGAAGGCGCGTTCCTCGACTCGACGAACGCGGACGACGTGCCACCCAAGCCGGCTGACGCCGAGCCCGCCAGCGCCGACGCGGAGCTCACGATCTCCGATCTCGAACCCGCCACGTCCGAAGTCGAGCCCGCGAGCGTCGACGTCGAGACCAGCGGCTCGACGACGACAGACGACTCGTCTACGAGCGGCGAATCAGCTTCGTCCGCCGACGCCGGCGACACTGCAGCCGACAGCGGCACCGGCAGCAGCGCACCCGCAGAGGTCGAGGCGCCGTCGCAGCCCGACCACAACATCGAGCCGAACCGCTAGCGGGCTGTCAGAAACACGCGGTAGAGAGCGAAACTCCCTGGGAAGCGACTCGCTGTGGGTCGCGCGGTGTAGACCGCCTGAGCCATCGGGCGGTCGAAGGTAGACGACCGTCACAACCTGGGGTGCTTTATGAAGCTCGTGGCTCGCCTTGTCTGTTTCACTCTGCTCAGCCTTGTCGGAAGCTCCACTCTCTTCGCCTTTGAAGTCTACGGATACATCGGCGAGAAGTGGAACGCCCTTGGTGGCCCGGGCGGCTTCTTGGGCGCTCCGCTCAATGACGAGACGGGAACGCCTGACGGCGTCGGTCGCTACAACCACTTCCAGAATGGCTCGATCTATTGGACGCCCCAGACGCAGGCCCATGAGGTGCATGGCTTCATTCGTGACAAGTGGGCAAGTCTCGGCTGGGAGAGGAGCGCCTTGGGCTATCCCATCACCGACGAGCTCGACATGGGCGACGGACGCGGGCGCTACAGCAACTTTCAAGGTGGAACGATATTTTGGTCGCCTAAAACCGGCGCCTGTGCGCTCTTCGGCGAGATCATGAAGAAATGGGTTGGCCTACGCGGCAGCCGCGGCTTCTTGGGCTATCCATTGACCGACGAATTGGTGACACCGGACGGCCAGGGGCGCTACGTCCACTTCGAAGCTGGTTCGATCTACTGGAGCCCGGGAAGCGGAGCGCATGAAGTTCACGGACAGATCAGGGAGAAGTGGGCGGCGCTCAGTTGGGAACGCGGCGCATTGCGCTACCCGACGAGTGACGAGTTTCAAGATGGGATCTACCGCCGGAGCAACTTTCAAGGTGGATACATCCGATGGACGGAGGCGGGCGGAGCGCAGGCGTTCATATCGCTGGAGGGGGACGTTCAGCTGAACCCGGTCAGCCAGTAGAGGGCGGCGGGCGGACGCACGAGGCCGGGGCCGCTTCTATACTCGGGCGCACTCCACAGGAGGCGCATGGCCCGAACTCGCATCCCTCGGCTGCTGCCGGCCGCTCTGCTCGCCGCCTTCGCCGTTGCGCGACCCCTCGCCGCCGAGCTGCCGCCGCTGCTCTCGGTGAGCAGCGCCACCGCGCTGGCGCAGGAGATCTCGGGCGAGACCGCCAAGCGCAACCTCGAGTACCTCTCCCGCCAGCACCGCATGCGCGGCTCGCGCGGCTTCGCGGCGGCGGCCGAGTTCATCGCCGGCGAGCTGCGCCGCTACGGTCTCACCGACGTCGAGGTGGTGGCGATCCCCGCCGACGGCGAGACTTTCTACGGCACCCAGCGCTCGCGCCGGCCGTGGGACGCCGACTTCGCCGAGCTGTGGGAGATGCGGCGCGGCCAAAGCGGTGAGGGTGTGGTGCCGACCGTGGTCCGCGTGCGGCGCCTGGCGAGCTGGGACGCGGTGCCGCTGTCGCTGGCGCAGGACAGCGAGAGCGGTTACGTGGTGACCGAGCTCGTCGACGTCGGCGCCGGCACCGCCGAGGCGGACTACGCGGGGCGCGAGGTGAAGGGCAAGCTGGTGCTCACCTCGTCGCAGCCCGAAGCGGTGGAGCCACTCGCCGTCGAGAAGCTCGGCGCCTCGGGCATCGTCAGCTACGCGCAGAACCAGCGCACCGCCTGGTGGGGCGACGACGCCACGCTGGTGCGCTGGGGGCACCTCGGCAGCTTCAACGCCACGCCGAGCTTCGCCTTTATGGTCTCGCCGCAGACGGCGCGCGACTACCAGGCGCGGCTCTCGCGCGGCGAGTCGGTGCGCCTCATGGCCACGGTGAAGGCAGGGCAGCACCCGGGCTCCTACCAAGTGGTGACGGCCACCATCCACGGCGGCGACCCGGCGCGGCGCGGCGAGGAGATCGTCTTCAGCTGCCACCTCGACCATCCGCGGCCGGGCGCCAACGACAATGCCAGCGGCTGCGCCACCATCCTCGAGGTGGCTCGCACTCTCACGGCGCTGATCGCCCAGGGGCGAATCCCCTGGCCGGCGCGCACGCTGCGCTTCGTCTTCCCCAACGAGGTCGAGGGGACGCTGGCGCTGCTGCACCAGCGGCCGGAGATCGCGGCTCACGCGCGCGCCGCCATTCACCTCGACATGGTGGGCGGCGGACCGGCAACCAAGGCGGTGTTTCACGTCACCCGCGGGCCGGCGAGCCTGCCGTCGTTCGTGCACGACGTGGCGGCGGCGCTGGGCGCTTTCGTCAACCGCGAGAGCGGCGCATTCGCGGCGACCGGCCGCGCCGAGTGGCCGCTGGTGGCGCCCGAGGGGGGCAAGGAGCCGCTGCTCGCCGAGCTCGCCGATTACACCGGCGGCAGCGACCACGACGTCTGGAACGAGGGCTCGTACCGGGTGCCGGCGCTGTACTTCAACGACTGGCCCGACCGCTACATCCACACCACCGGTGACGTCGCCGCCAACATCGACCCCACCAAGCTGCTGCGCGCCGGCTTCCTCGCCGCGAGCTCGGCGCTGGTGCTCGCCGATCTCGACGCGGTGGGCGGCGCACGCGCCGCGGAGGTGCGGCCGTTGCTGCGCGCCGCCACCCTGCGTCGCCTCGCCACACTGGTCGAGCGACGCGCGGCGGTGCCGGCCCAGGAGGCGGCGGCGCTCACCCGGTTCTTTGTCTGGCACGAGCGCGAAGTTCACGCGTCGCTGAAGCGCTACGTCGGCGGTGCGGCCGCGGGCGGCGGTCTCGATGGCGAGACGGCGCGCTTCCTCGCCGACTGCGAGCGGATGCTCGGCGGCGTGCCGGCAGCACCGGCCCCGCGCGGCGAAGGTGCGCTGGTGTTTCGCCGCCAGCCGACTCCACGCGGGCCGATGAGCGTCTTCGGCTACGACTACCTCGAGGCGCACCTGCGCAAGGAGAAGCACGATGCGCTGGCGCTGCTCGCTGCCGAGCCGACGCGCGGCGGCGGCGACTACGCCTACGAGGCGCTCAACCTCGTCGACGGCAAGCGCACCGCGGCGGAGATCCGCGATGCGCTCACCGCCATCTACGGCCCGGTGCCGGAAGCGGCGGTAGTGGAGTACTTGCGGGCGCTCGAGAGCGTCGGCGTGCTGGTGCGCGAGGGCCGCTAGCGCGCGCCGGCTTCGAGCGCCGTCCTGTGCGGGCGGCCGGGACGTACCGCGCCGCGCACGCAGCGTCTGGTTAGCGCTAGGATGGTTCCTAACAACTCGGAGGGCACCGCCATGCTCGTCGCTCGCCGCCTTGCCTTCGTCGTGGCCGCGCTCCTGCTCTCCGCCGGCTCGCTGCCGGCGACAGTGCTGACGCCCGGCACGCTCTACGCCCTCGTCTACGACTTGTCCGTCAACGAGGAGAGGGTGGTGACGGTCGATCCTTCGACCGGAGCGTTCACGCCGGTGGGCTCGAGCATCCCCGACTGCTGTCTCATCGGCGGCTTCCCGGTCTACGCGCTCGACGCCAACACCGGGGGCTTCTACGCCGCGGGCTTTCTCAAGTCCGACCCGGCCGACTCCGACTTCCGGATGCTCGGCTTCGACGCGGTCACCGGCACCCTGTCGACGAGCCCGTTCCTCACCAGCGGCATGTACCTCAACAACCTGTTCAAGCTCGACATCGGCACGGGCATCCTCTGGGGCCTCGTCTTCGACCTCGGCGCCGCGGAGGAGCAGGTGGTGATCGTCACGCCGTCGATCGCCGATCGGACGGCGATCGGCAACACGATCGCCAACTGCTGCACCATCGGCGGCTTCAACGTCTCGGCGTTCAACCCGGCGAACGGGCGCCTCTACGTCGCCGGCAACTTGCTCTCCGATCCAGGAGGCAGCGCCAAGCGTCTGCTCGGCTTCGACGCGCTGACGGGCACGCTCGTCTCCAGCCCGTCGCTGTCGTCGGCATGGCAGTACAACGACTTCGAGATGGATCCCCTGACCGGCACGCTGTACGGTATCGTCTTCGACGCCGGCACCAGCAAGGAGTTCGTGGTGACCGTCAACCCCGGGACCGGAGCGGTGACGACGGTCGGCAGCGGCATCGCCGACTGCTGTACGGTGTCGAGCTTCAACGCCTTCGATCCCTACGCCGGCGTGCTCTACATCATGGGCAACCGCTTCTCCGACCCGGGGGGGAGCAGCCCACGGCTGCTCGGCTTCGACGTCGCGACCGGCACGCTTTCCACCTTCCCCTTCCTGCCCACGGGCTGGCAGTTCAACGTCCTCCAGGTCGTCGCGACGCCGACGGCCAACCAGCCGCCGGTGGCGATGTGCCAGGACGTCGAGGTCAACGCCGCGCCCAACCAGTGCGGCGCCGACGCCTCGATCGACGATGGCTCCTACGACCCCGAGGGCGCCCCGTTGTTGCTCAGCCAGGACCCAGGTGGGCCGTACCCGATCGGCGACACGCTGGTGACGCTTATCGCCTTCGACGGCGAGCTCTCCGCTTCCTGTCAGGCGACGGTGACGGTGGTCGGCGAAAACACGGCGCCGACGGAGCTCTCCTGCAACAGCCCGGCAACGATCACGCCGCCGCAAGCGCCGATCTCGTTCACCGCCAGTGCGGTGAACTCCTGCGGCGAGGCGGCGCCGCCGACGATCACCGGCTCCGAGTGCTACAAGCTCACCGGCAACGGCGCCCGCCAGCACGCCGCCGGCTGCAAGGTAGAAACCTCCGGTGCGACGATCGAGATCAAGAACACGGGAGGCGTCGGCACGCACATCGAGTGGATGATCGCGAGCGGCGCCGAGACCCTGCTGTGCTCGGTGGTCGTCGCCGACCCCGGTCAATAGTCAGTACCCGGGGCCGGACGACGGGAGCTCAGCAGCCGAGGTCAGGCGCCGACCAGCCAGTCCGCGAAGCGCTCGAGGGCGCTCACGTGGCGCTGGTGCGCGCGCTCGGCGCTGGCGCCGACGCTCGCCACCTCGTTCTCGACGCGGCTCACGCCGAGAGCGCGCGTGCGCTCGTGGTGGTGGCGCTGCACGACCGAGACGGCGCCGCTGACGTCACGCTCGACGGCGCGTTCCGCCTTGTGGAGGAAGCGTACGTGGGCGCGATGGCGGTCGGCGACGAAGCGGTGCACCTCGCGCACCGGCCGCGGTGCGTGACTGACGTGCCGCTCGTGGGCCGCGGTGACCTTGTGGACGACGCGCATGTGCCGCGCGTGCGCCTGCTTGATCACCCGAACGTGACGCTTGTGGGCGTCGCGGACGACGTCGACGAGGTCCTTGCCGTGGGCCGCACCGGTGGTGGGGCCGACGAGGACCGAGAGTCCAACGATGAGGGCGCCGATGGTGCTCTTTCTGGACATTCTGGACATTGCAGTACCTCCTCGCGGTCGGCCGCGCCCGTGGCGTCCACGGGGGAGAGCGCGGTCGCGGGGGTAGTGAGCAATCGACGTTCCAGCGTGGCGTAAACGCGGCGGAGTTGCTGCGGTTACCCTGCGCGAAGCACGCGGGTCGCGCTCGCACCGCGGAAGAACGGCGCGGCCTTCCGCTGTTGCAGCTGCAATGGAGCGGATGCTGGCTCGCGCTTGCTTCTTCGCCATGTCGGCGGTGATCGCCTTCGTGGTCGGCGCTCGCGCGCAGGACGTCTCCACACAGCCTGTTCGCATCACGCAGAAGCCGGCCGGGCTCGTCACCGGCACGCTGCAGCTGCCCGTGGTGGCCACCGAGCCGGTGGAGCGGCTGGCGCTGTTCGTCAACGGCGTGCCGCACGGCTCTGCGGCGGGGCGCGCGATCACCGCGGAGCTGAAGGTCGGCTTCTACCTCCGGCGCCTGCGCTTGAGGGCGGTGGGCTACGACGCGCAGGGCAACGTCGTCGGTGAGGACGAGGCGACGATCAACGACCCGCGACCGCCGTTCCGCGTGCGGTTGCAAGGCCCGCCAGCGTGGCCGGCGAGCAGCAACGCCGAGCTGCACGCGAGCGTTCTCGGCCCGGCAGAGCTTCGCTTCGCCGGCGTCGACTTCTTCGTCGGCGAGGAGAAGGTGGCCACCGATGTCGACGCGCCCTACGGCGCGGCGGTCGACGCGGCGCGCTTCCCCGGCGCCGTCTACGCGCGCGCTGTGGCGCGGGCGGGCGGTCAGGAGGCCAACGACGTCGTGTTCTTCGGCGAGCCTGCGCACGCCTCGGCCGACGTGACGCTGCAGCAGGTGCCGGTCTCGGTGGTGGGGACCGAGAAAGCGCCGCTGCGCGCCGACGCGGTCGCGCTGTGGGACGCCGGCCAACGCCGCGCGATCGACGGCCTGGTACCGGCCGCGGACCAGCCGCTGCACGTCATCCTCCTCGTCGACTACTCGGAGAGCATGCTCGAGGAGCTGCCGGTGGTGAAGGCAGCGGCGCGCCAGTTCGCGCGCGAGCTGCTGCGGCCGCAGGATCGCCTCGCCGTCGTCGGCTTCAAGGGCCGCGCATTCTGGCTGACCGGCTGGACCAACGATTGGAACGCCGCCGCGCAGGCGATCGACCGCATCCAACCGAGCGGCGAGACCCACCTCTACGACAGCGTCATCGAGATGCTCTACGAGCTGCAGAAGACGCCGGGCCGGCACGCGCTGGTGGTGCTCACCGATGGCGCCGACCAGGGCAGCCGCTTCGAGCTCGACCACCTCGTGCACTACGCGCGCTACGCGGGCGTGCCGATCTACCCGGTGATCAAGAACCGCACACTGCAGCGCTGGATGAGGTTCGGCGTCGGTCGCCTCCAGGCCCGCCGCGTCGCCCGCATCGCCGAGGACACCGGCGCCACCTGGTTCCTCATCCAGCGCGAGTCCGAGCTCGCCGGCGTCTACGCCAAGATCGCCCGCGAGCTACGCCAGCAGTACCAGCTCGTCTTCCACTCCGAAGCCGCGATGCCCGACCAGTGGCGCCCACTCAAGGTCGCCTCCACCAGCGGCCTCAAGCTACGGGCGCCGACGGGGTACTTCCCCTAACCGCGCAGGTAAAGCACCTCGCACTCGGTTCCGGGGCGGTAGCCGAGGCGGAGGGCGAGGCGTTTCGAGACCGGGTTGGAGGCGCTCCAGCAGGGCTCGAGGTTGCGGCGGAGGCACTCGCGGAGGAACGCGGCGGCGGCGACGGCGGCGAGGCCGCGGCTGCGGAAGTCGAGGCGGGTGGCGATCGCCACCTCGACATAGTGGGAGGAGTGGGTGTACGAGGTGGCGGCACAGGCGAGACGGTCGCCGCTCACGATGGCGACGCCGAGGCCTTCCTCGGCGAGTTGTTGTGGCGAGGAGAAGACCTGCAGGCCGTGCGGCTCCAAGTCGCGGTCGAGCTGCGACGCGAAGTCTTCGTCGAGCGGGCGCAGCGTGAAGTCGGGCGCGAGGCTCGCTTCCACGGTGGCGAGCGCGGTGTCGTCGAGGCCCGAGGGGTCGAACTCGTCCATCGGCCGGTCGAAGACGCGCTCGCCGAGGACGTCGAGGATGAGCACGCGCCAGGTGGGGTCGTTGCCGTAGATCAGCTCGCGCGGACCGTCGGCGCTCTCGACGAGGCGGCGGGCGCCGGGCGATGCCGGGTCGCCGCCGAAGACGTGGTAGCAGCCGAGGGTGATGCGGGCGGCGCCATCGTCGCGCGCGATCGTGCCCTGCCGGCCTTCGACGCCCGCCTCGACGATGGCGCGCAGCGTCCGGTGCCACGCGAAGAGCGGCGCGATCTCTGCGCCCGGCGCCTCGAGCTCGGCATTCACCGCCATGTGCTCAGGCTCGCGCTTGGTAGCGCTCGCGCCGCTTCGCCGCCGCCACCTCGCGGTCCTGCGGCGGCGCGTGCGTCACCAGCGAGGCGAGCAGCCGCTCGCTCGCCGCGGCGACCTCGTTCACGGCGCGCTCGAAGGCGTCGACGTTGTCCCTCGACGGTTTGGTGGTGCCCGCGATCTTGCGCACGTACTGCAGCGCTGCGTTGCGCGCTTCGCCGGGAGCGACCGGCGGTTCGACGTTGTGGAGCCGCTTGATGTTCCTGCACATGGGCAAATTTTAGCGCCCCCCTTGGAGATGCGCCCGCCGTCCTCTGACGACTCATCCGCGAGCCCGCCGCTCGCGTATTGTCCGGTGATGCGACCGCTGCTCCGCCTGGCGACGTCGCTCGCCGCCGTTCTTGTCGCCCTCACCCTCGGCGGCTGCGTCTCGATGCAGCCCTGGAGCGCCGTGCGCGCCACCCTCCCCGCCGGCGAGCTGCTCGACGTCGGCGGCCAGGCCGTGCACGTCGAGCAGTCCGGCGCCGGCGAGCCGCTGGTGCTACTGCACGGATTCGGCGAGTCCACCTATTCCTACCGGCTCATCGCCCCCGAGCTCGCGGCCCGCTACCGCGTCATCGCCGTCGACCTCAACGGCTTCGGCTACACCGAGCGTCTGCGCGATCCTGCCGCCTACACCATCGACGGCCAGATGCGGCTCGTCCTCGGCGTGCTCGACCGCCTCGGCGTCGACAGCGCGCACTTCGTCGGGCACTCCTACGGTGGTGGTCTGACGCTGTGGATCGCCGCCCACCACCCAGAGCGCGTGCGCTCGATGGCACTGCTCGACTCGACGATGCCGCGCTACAGCGCCACGCGGCGCTCGCGCTCCGCCAACCTGCGCGCGCTCACCTACGTCTACCTGCGCACGGTGGCAATGCGGCCCGGCTACATCCAGAAGGGCTTGCGCGCGTCCTACGGCGACGACGCGCTGGCGACATCGGAGGTGACGCGGGCCTACCTCGACCGCCTGCGCGTCGAGGGCATCGACGACGCGTACTACGGATTGATGGCGAAGAATGGCGCGCCGTCGCCCGAGATCGACCTCGCCGCGATCCGCCTGCCGGCGCTGCTCGTCTGGGGGCGCGACGACACGCTGACGCCGCCTGCCAACGGCGAGCGCATCGCCGCCGGCCTGCCCGACGCGCGCCTCGCCGTCATCCCCGACTGCGGCCACTCGCCGATGGAGGAGCGGCCGCGCGAGCTGCTCGCCGAGCTGCTGCCGTTCCTCGACGCGCAGCCAGCGGCGGGGCGTTGAGCGCCGCCGCTTCGTCAACTCAGACGGCGGCCGCCACGCGCACCGAATTGCGCCCACCGGCCTTGACGGCATAGAGCGCTGCATCGGCGGCGCCGAGCAGGCCGGCGACCTCGACACCGCCGCCCCGGCTGGTGGCGACGCCGACGCTGACGGTGATCGGCAGCTGCACGCCGTCCTGCTCGACGATCGCCGACTTGACCGCCCGGCACACCCGCTCGCAGGCGGCCACCGCGTCGGCCTTGCCGGTCTCCGGCATCACCAGCAGGAACTCGTCACCGCCATAGCGGCCGAAGAGGTCCTGCGAGCGCACCGTCTGCGCGAAGGCGCGCCCGACGTGGCGCAGCGCCGCGTCGCCGGCGGCGTGGCCGTGCTCGTCGTTGATCACCTTGAGGTGGTCGAGGTCGATGAGGGCGATCGACAGCAGGCGGTCGTGCCGGCGGGCGCGGGCGGCCTCGCGCTCGGCGAGATCCTCGAGCGTGCGCCGGTTGAGGCAGCCGGTGAGCGAGTCGGTCGTCGCCTGGCGCGCGAGCTCGCGGTTGAGCGACTCGTTGCAGAGGATCACGAAGCTCAGCGACAGCGCGAAGAAACCGATGAAGACGCCGACGATGATGCCCTGCTCGAGCAGCGAGGCACGGAAGATCGCCCCCGGCGTCGCCGCGGCAGTCACCCGCAGCGAGGCGACCGTGCGCACGAGGAGCAGGGCGCTGCACGCCGCGAAGCCGACCGCCACCAGCCGCGCGGTGCGCGGCGCCGGCCCGCCGCCGGGCGCCAGCACCCCCGCGCACAGCGCCATCTGTAAGGCGGTGATGGCCGAGAACACCGCCACGCGCATGCCGTAGTCCGGCACCACGAAGTAGAAGTACGACGCCGAGGCGACGGCCAGCGGCAGCGGCAGGTAGGTCCAGAGCAGGCGCGGCCGGCGGCCCTGGAACCGCTGCAGCGAGTAGTAGAAGGCGCCCAGCCCGGCCACCGACGAGGCGTGGGCGCCGAGCACGGAGACCGCGTCGAGCACGGTTCCGCGCACGGCGATGAAGCCCATCCCGGCGGCGAGCAGAGCCACGGCGATCGCCCACTGGAAGCCATT
>DATNCU010000075.1:0-2720 GCA_035607145.1 Thermoanaerobaculia bacterium | reverse complement strand
AAGGAAGAGAGCTGGGGCAAGCGCAAGCTCGCTTACCCTGTCGGCAAGGTGAACGAGGGGCGCTACGTGTTCCTCTACGTCGTCGCCGAGAACGATCCGCCGGCGGTCTCGCTGGTCGAGAAGCGGCTCAATCAGAACGAGCGCGTGCTGCGTTACCTCTGGGTGCGCACCGACGAGGACCTGCGCCGCGCCATGCGCAAGGGCAAGCGGCCGGTGCCGGCCGCCGAGGTGGTGGGCATCACCGGGCCTCTCCGTGGTGGTGGCGGCGGCCGCGAGCGTGCCGTCGAGGAAGCGAGGGAAGCATGAGCGCCGTACCGCGCAAGAAGGTGTTCTTCCGCCGCCGCAAGGTCTGCAAGTTCTGCGCGGACGGCATCGAGTACATCGACTACAAGGACGTCAAGCTCCTCCAGCAGTACATCCTGGAGCACGCCAAGATCCTCCCGCGCCGGATCTCCGGTACTTCCGCGCGCCACCAGCGCATGTTGACCGACGCCATCAAGCGGGCGCGCCACCTGGCGCTGCTGCCGTTCGTCTCGGAGTAGGAGAACGCCCATGCGAGTCATCCTGCTCAACGATCTGCGCCACAAGGGCAAGCGCGGCCAGGAGGTGGAGGTGAAGCCCGGCTTCGCCCGCAACTACCTGCTGCCGCAGGGCCACGCCATCGAGGCCAACGACGCGAACCGCAAGTGGTTCGAGAGCCAGAAGAAGAAGATCGACGCCAAGATCGCCGAGGAGCGCGAGGGCGCCCTGCAGGCGGCCGGCGCGCTCACCGGCGTCCGCGTCGAGCTCACCAAGCGGGTGGGCGAGACCGGCACCCTCTACGGCTCGGTGACCGCCACCGAGATCGCCGAGGCGCTGCACGAGAAGGGCATCACCGTCGACCGGCGCAAGCTCGACGTCGGCGGCGGCATCAAGACCATCGGCGACCACCGGGTGAACGTCTACCTGCATCCGGACGTCACCGCCGAGCTGATGGTCACCGTCCTGCCCGCGGAGTAGAGAGCCCGTGGCCGACGAGGCGCCGCGCGCGCCGCGGATCGAGGACTTCCTCGACCAGCCGACGCGCGACCTCGAGGCCTGGCGCTGGTTGTGGGCGGGGGACCAGCGGTTCCCCGTCCGCAGCCACCGCGGCCTCGCGGGCCGCGTGCTCGTTCTCTTCAAGCGGCTGCTGCGGCCGTTCGTGCAGGTCCCGCAGAACGACCTGTGGGAACGGCAGCGCATCTTCAACCTCATCCTGCTCGAGCGCGTCGCCGAGCTGCTGAGTCAGACGCGACACCTCGAGGACCGCGTCGGCCGCGTCGAGGCGATCCTGCAGGAGGGGCTCGACGAGGTGATCCGCCACCACGACGCGCTTTACGCGCGGCTCGACGGCAAGGTCGACGCGCACCGTGCCGATGCGCGCGAGCTGCTGGCTTGGGCGCGTGCGGCCTTGCTGGCCGCGGATGCGCACGGCGCGGCGGCTGCGGCGAGCGCTGAAGCTGCTGCGAGTGCGCCGGTCGATACGGCCGCCGGCGAGCGCCCGGTGGCCGCGGCCCCGGTGCTCGCCCGTGCCTTCGCCGAGCGCGGCTACGTCGAGTTCGAGCGCCGCTACCGGGGCACGGAGGAGGAGATCGCCGAGCGCGTCGCCGCCTACCTGCCGCACCTGAAAGGGGCGACGCCGCTGCTCGACCTCGGCTGCGGCCGCGGCGAGGCGTTGCGCACCTTCGCCGCCGCCGGCCTCGCCGTGCGCGGCGTCGACAGCAGCGCGGAGATGGTGGCGCACTGCCGCGCGCAGGGGCTCGACGTGGTGGAAGGCGACCTGCTCGAGCAACTGGCGAAGGAGCCGCGCGAGAGCCTCGGTGCCGTCGTCTCCTTCCACGTCATCGAGCACCTGCCGGCTGCCGTGCTCGAACGGCTGGTGGCGCTCGCCTTCGCGGCGCTGCGGCCCGGCGGCCTGCTGGTCCTCGAGACGCCGAGCCCGCTGTCTCTCGTCGTCACGGCGCGCAACTTCTGGCTCGATCCCACGCACCAGCGGCCGGTGCACCCGAGCTACCTCGCCGACTTGGCGCGCCGCCAGGGCTTCGACGAGATCGAGGTGCTGCCGCTGCGCCCGTTCACCCCGGAGCAGCGCCTGCCGGAGGTGCCGCTCGACGCGATCGCCGCCGAGCTGCACCCCCTCGCCGACCGCGTCAACCGCCTCCGCGACCGCCTCGACGACCTGCTCTTCGGCAGCCAGGACTACGGGCTCGTTGCGCGCAAACGCGGCTAAGGACAGGTCGCGAAGGCGTCGGTGTCCTGCACCGGCGGTGCCGCGCGGTTGAGCGGGTTGAAGTAGGTCTTCACCTTGCCGGTCTGCGTGTCGGTCACCGTCAGCGCGAACTCGACGTTGGTGGTGGCGGAGTAGAAGACCCAGTAGCGGTCGAAGACACAGGCGTTGAGCACCTTCACCAGCAGCTCGATGTTGGTGGAGCCGAAGAAGAAGAACAGCCCGGAGTCTGGCGCCGTCGGGATGACCACTGCCTGCCCGCGCCCGCTGGAGTCGGCGGTGCGCCACACCACTTCCGTTTGGAAGCGGGCGTTGTTGACGCAGAGCGTCTCGGTGCCCGCGACACAGGCCGCGATGATCCCTTCGGTGGTGGCGCTCGCCTCGTTGGAGTAGCCGGAGAAGGTGCCGCCGCTGCCTCCGCTGCCGGAAGCGCGGACGCGGAAGAGGTAGAAGGTCGACGGCGTGAGGCCGGGCA
>DATNCU010000080.1:0-6160 GCA_035607145.1 Thermoanaerobaculia bacterium | reverse complement strand
TTCTTCACTCGAAAAAGCTTCTTAACCCTGGTGGCCGGCAGAACGGGTTAGGAACCGCCGGCCATGGGAAAAGCGCGCCTCGAGGCGTTCAGCGACGGAGTCATCGCCATCATCATCACCATCATGGTGCTCGAGCTCGAGGCGCCGCACGGCCACGACCTCAAGGCGCTACGGCCGCTGCTGCCGGTGCTCCTCAGCTACTTGCTCTCCTTCGTCTACCTCGGCATCTACTGGAGCAACCACCACCACATGCTGCACGCCGCCGAGCGCATCGACGGCAAGGTGCTGTGGGCGAACCTCCATCTGCTGTTCTGGCTGTCGCTGATGCCGTTCGCCACTGCCTGGATGGGCCGCACCAGTGCCGCGCCGGTGCCGGTGGCCGCCTACGGTGCGGTGCAACTGCTCGCCGCCGTTTCCTACGTGGTGCTGCAGGCGGCACTGATCGCCGTTCCCGGTCAGCACTCGCGGCTCGCGAATGCGGTGGGTGGAGACGCCAAGGGCAAGCTCTCGATGCTCGCCTATGCGCTCGCCATTCCGCTCGCCTTCGTCCAGCAGTGGATCTCGGTCGCGCTCTACGTGGCGGTGGCGCTGGCCTGGCTGGTGCCCGACCGCCGTATCGAGTCTCGCGTGGCGCCGCACGACGAGGCACGGTAGCGGCGATCGGTCCGGCTACGGGATGTAGCCGCGCATGGTACGCGCCGCGACGCCGCGGCGGCGGATCTCCACGTCGACGCTGCGGAACGCCTCGCCCTGGCCGTCGGACTGGTAGACGAGCAGGTACTGCGAGCGCAGGTCCTCCTCGATGGCCGAGTAGGTGGCGTCGAGCTCGGCGACGCTGCCGAGCACGTAGCTGCGGCCGCCCGTTGCCTCGGCGAGGCTGGCGAGGCGCCGCCTGCCGCCTTCGAGCAGCGACGACGCGACGCCGCCGAAGCTCACCGCGTAGACCGAGACGCCCGAGTGCTGCGCGTAGGCGAGCGCCTGGTCGAAGGTGAAGCGGCTGCCGCGGTCGGCGCCGTCGGAGAACACCAGCAGCGCGCGCCGCCCGGGCGTGCCCTGGAAGTAGTGCAGCGCGTAGACGAGGCTGTCCCACAACGCGGTGCCGCGCGCCGCCTGCAGGCCGACGAGCGCCGCACCCAGCCGCGACAGGTCGTCGGTGAACGGAGCGGCGAGCCGCGGCTCCTCGCTGAAGGTGATCACCGCCGCGCGGTCCTTGGGCGCCAGCGTCTCGCCGAAGAAGCGCAGCGCCGCCTCCTGCACCTGCGGCAGCATGTCGGTCATCGATGCCGAGGTGTCGACGAGCAGCGCCACCTGCAGCGGCAGCTCGGTGACGCGCTGGAAGCGGCGCAGCGTCTGTGGCCGGCCATCCTCGCGCACGGTGAAGTCGTCGGCCTCGAGGTCCTGCACCGGCCGCCCCTGCTCGTCGAGCGCCGCCGTGTAGACCTCGACGAGGTCGACGTCGAGCCGGCCGCGCTGGGTGTCGCCGCCGGCGAGAAGCACCACGTCCTCGGCGGTGCTGCCGTCGGCGAGCCGCGCGACGGCGCGCAGGAAGGTGGGGGGCGGCGAGGGTAGCGGCGGCAGCACCGCCTCCCAAGGCTCCTGGAACAGCGTCGCCACGGGCGCGTCGTCGAGGAACAGTTCGAGGCGGTCGACGGTGCGATCGGGCGGCACCTGCACCTCGACGCGAACTCGCAGCGGCTTGCGCGCGCCGCCGGCGCTGTCGCGCACATCCTCGCGCGGCTCGACCAGGCGCACGGCGAAGCGGTGCGGCGCAGGGTTGAGCTCCACCTCGTCCTCGCCCACCACCTCGCCCGCCTCGTCGCGGGCGACGGCGCGCACGCGCATGCTGCGCGGCAGCTGGCCGAGCCGCAGCTCGACGCTCCATGGCGGCCGCCGTTTGGAAAGGATCGGCTTGCCGTCGACCGAGAACGCCACTTCGCGCACGGCGGGGTCGCCCACCTCGGCGTCGACGCGCACGGTGCCGCTCACCAGGTCGGCGGCGGGGGCGAGGAGGCGGAAGCCCTCCGCTCCGGGCTGGGGCGGCGACGGTGCGGCGACGGCGGCCGCCGCTTCGGCGGCGAAGGTCTCCGCCACCGCCGGCACCGTGAGCTCGCGCTCGATGCGCACCGCGCGGCCGCTGCGCGAGTCCTCCAGCTTGAGCACCAGCCGGAAGTCGCCGGGACGCAGGTAGCGCTCGAACACCAGCGGATACGAGCCGCTCTCCGCCGGTGCGGTGAGCTGGAAGACGTAGCGGAAGGACTCGTGCAGCGTATCGTCGCGCAGCACCTCGCCGGTGAGCGTAAAGGCGCGCGCGGTCTCGGTGCCGGCGTCGTCCTCGCGCGGCACCAGCAGCGTGCCGCGCACCATGGTGCGGCTCTGATGGCGGCCGGGGTAGTCGACGGTCAGCTCCGCGGCGAGCGGTTGTGCGGCGGCGTCGAGCTCGGTGGAGACGGTGTGGAAGCCCTTCAGCCATTCGGGATCGACCGCCGGCGGCTGCTCGACGACCTCGGCGAGCATGCGGTCGCCCTGCTCGAGCTTGCGCATGGCGGCGACGATGGCGTCCGCCTCGGCGGGGCACCAACCGTCGCGCAGCCGCTTGTAGAAGGGAGCGAAATCGCCATTGAGGCCGAAGCCGGCGCGCGGGTTGGGGTTCGCCATGGCGTCGGCGCTGGGCCGCTGCTGCAGCACGGCGTAGCCCTGGTCCGCGTGCCAGAGCCGCAGCGGCCCGATGCCGCCGGGCTGGTAGAAGAGCAGGTCGAAGGGGCGGCGCGAACGGTCCGAGTAGGCGTAGTGCCAGATCTCGAGCGGCCAGAGGTTCTGGTTGCAGTCGGTCTTCGTCGTCTTCGCGGGCTCGCCGTTGAGCAGGTAGACGCGCGCCTGGTCGACGGCGATCGAGTGCCAGCGCTCGCGCGCCGTCTCCAGCCGCGCTTCGAAGATCGCCCGCGCCTCGTTCTCGGGCGTCTTGGGGTCCGGATCGCGCACCTTCCAGAACTCCTCGACGAAACCGGCGCGCTGGTAGGCGCGTGGCAGGGCGAGGAAGGTACGGCGCTCGGGCAGGGTGATGAGCACCGCGACGTCGTCGAGCCAGTGCAGCTCGGCCTCGCTCAGCGGCTCCGCCTGCTGCGGTGCGTCGAGCGAGCCGCCCTCGAACTTGGCGAGCCACTCGGGATCGGGCTCCGGCGGCGCCTCCGCCAGCGAGTGGCCGGTGCGGCTGAAGCCCTGTACCTCGCGCACCGCTCGGATGAGGCGGAACGACTCGTCGTTGCTGAGGCAGAAGCGCTGTATGTAGCGGACGAAGGCCATCCAGTCGTTGGTGGGGAAGCCGTCGCCCTTGTCCTGCTGCATCGACGGCGGTGCGGTCGGCTTGTCCAGCACCGGGATCGCCATCAGCACGTAGGTGCCCTCCTCCGGATGCCAGATCCTGAGCACCGGCCCGGCGGCGGGACGGTAGAAGATGACCGGCACGGAGCGCGACATTCGCGGCGTGGCGCGGTAGTACCAGATCTCGATCGGCCAGAAGGCGAGGCCACAGTCCATCTGGAAACGCTCGGCGGGCTCGCCGTTGAGGATCCAGACCTTCGCCGCGTCGGCGTTGACGGAACGGAAGACCGCCAGGGCTTCCTCGCGGCGCCGGTAGTAGGTGCGGCGGAAGGTGCCGTCGGGGTGCGTGGGCTCGGGGTCGCGGGCTTCCCAGAAGGCCTTGATGAAGGCGTCGCGGCGGGAGTCCTCGCTGAGGGCGAGGAACGCCTCGCGCTCGGGCGGCGTGATGAGGATCGCCACCTCTTCGAGCCAGACCTGGAAGCGCTTGGGAAGCGACTCGCCGTCCTTCGCCGCGGACGCCGACGTCCCCAGGAGCGACAACAGCGTCGCGGCGACCAGCGCCGCGCGCATCACCTTGTGCATGGTTGGACCCTCCAACTGCAAGGGGAGCGCCACGGTGTGCCAGGTGCGGTCACGGCGGCGCGATCTCCCAGCGCTCGCCGACGGCGGGGAGGCGGACGGCCGGAGCGGCATCGCCGGCCGCGGCGACGGCGCGGGCGAGCGCGCGGGGCGGCTCGTCGAGCGGCTCGTCGGTGAGCACGAAGGTGCCCCAGTGCATGCCCACCAGCTCGCGCGCTAGCAGCGCCTGGGCGGCGGCCAGCGCTTCGGCCGGGTTCACGTGCTGGTAGCGCATGAACCAGCGCGGCTCGTAGGCGCCGATGGGCAGCATCGCGGCGTCGACCGGACCGAAGCGGCGGCCGTACTCGGCGAAGCCGGCGAACCAGCCGCTGTCGCCGGCGAAGTAGACGCGGCGGCCGGCGACCTCGATCATCCACGAGCACCAGAGCGAGGCGTTGCGCGGCACCGTGGCACGGTTGGACCAGTGCTGGGCTGGCAGGCAGGTCAGGCGGAACGGGCCGTCGACCGCCTCCTGCCACCAGTCGAGCTCCCGGACGTGCGCCGCGCCCATGCGCCGGAGCGTGGCGCCGAGGCCGAGCGGCACCAGCCAGCGGGCGTCCGCCGGGAGGTGGCGGACGGTCCAGCGGTCGAGGTGGTCGTAGTGGTTGTGGGAGAGCAGCACCAGTGGCGACGGCGGCACCGCCGCAATGGGAATGCCGGGCGGGACGTGGCGGCGCGGCACCAGCGCGCGGTTGCTCCAGTGCGGGTCCGTGAGCAGCACGGCGTGCTCGTGGTGGAGGGCGAAGGTAGCGTGGCCGACCCAGGTGGCGGCGAGGCCGTCGTGGCGCTGGCCCAGCGAGGAGCCGTCGTTGGGAACCCGCGGCGCCGGCACGTCTGGTGGCCGCCTCCACGGGCGCTGCCACCACCAGCGCAGGACGTCCCGCGGGCGGACGGCGAGCCGGCCCCAGGGGTTGAAGAAGCGGCCGTCGCGGAAGTGGGGCGCGTAGAGCGCGGCCGTCTCGGCGTTCGCGTCGTGTGGTGGCACCGCTGAGGGCGGCTGGGGACCGGTGGGGACGGGCGGGCTCACGGCGGCGCAAGGCTACCCTCGCTCGCGGGAATGGCATGCCCTCGCGGACGGGTTGTACGAGCGGTCCGGGAGGACGTCGAAGCGAAGGGCGGCATCGGGGTTGACAGGGGCCAAGGAGCCCCCTACAATCCGCCTCCCGCCGCCGAGAGGCCGCCGGGGCCTGATTCGGGATCGACCGGTTCGCACGCAGTTTCCGCACTGCCACCCCCTGATCCCCCAAGAGCTTCGAGTTCGTTGAGTCGGTGGAGCCGCTTCGCGTTGCCGCGCTGGCCTTGACAGCGCCGCGCGACGAGGCTAGATTCAGAGGTCCGGCCCGACACTGGGTCTTCCAGATGTCGCCCAGCCGGTCCGACGACAACTCCGACTTCCAGCTTCATTGAAAGAACCCGGTGCCGGCGGTGCTCGCCGCCGGCTACGATCTTCGGCCTTTCGCCGCGCCCGGTGATCCCGGACGGGCGGACGAGGCTGCCGGTTCTTTGAAAACTAAATAGAAGAGAAAGACCAACGTCAGTTCGGAGGTTCTCTGCTGTCTTCACGGACGGCGGGGAGTCTGCGACAACAACAAGATTCCAACGCACCGGGTTCCTTAGCCGGGCCCTGGTGCGGAAGACAGAAAAGCCAAGCTCAAACTGGAGAGTTTGATCCTGGCTCAGAATGAACGCTGGCGGCGTGCTTAACACATGCAAGTCGTGCGCGAAAGCGGCTTCGGCCGCGAGTAGAGCGGCGAACGGGTGAGTAACACGTGGGTAATCTGTCCTCGCGTGGGGGATAACTCGGTGAAAACTGAGCTAATACCGCATTCGGTCACCGGGTATCGGCCTGGTGAAGAAAGCTGGCCTCTGCTTGCAAGCTAGCGCTCGAGGAGGAGCCCGCGGCCGATTAGCTAGTTGGCGGGGTAATGGCCCACCAAGGCGACGATCGGTAGCCGGCCTGAGAGGGTGATCGGCCACACTGGGACTGAGACACGGCCCAGACTCCTACGGGAGGCAGCAGTGGGGAATATTGGACAATGGGGGAAACCCTGATCCAGCAACGCCGCGTGGGGGACGAAGGCCTTCGGGTTGTAAACCCCTGTCAGATGGGGCGAAGGGGCTGCAGTGAATAACTGCAGTCCTTGACGGTACCATCAGAGGAAGCCCCGGCTAACTCCGTGCCAGCAGCCGCGGTAATACGGAGGGGGCGAGCGTTATTCGGAAT
>DATNCU010000079.1:0-2243 GCA_035607145.1 Thermoanaerobaculia bacterium | reverse complement strand
CAAGAACCTCGACCGCTACCGCGCGGCGCTCGACGCCCGCTACGGCGCGTCGGCGAGCCTCGACGAGTTTGCGCGCAAGGCGCAGGTCGCCAACTACGAGGCGATGCGGCCGATGTTCGAGTCCTTCGCCATCCGCTGGCCGGACGCCAAGGGCGTCGTGCAGTGGATGCTCAACTCGGCGTGGCCGGACATGTTCTGGCAGCTCTACGACTGGTACCTCGTACCCAACGGCGCCTACTTCGGTGCCCGTGCCGCGAACCAGCCGCTGCACGTCGCGTACGACTATGGCGAGCGAAAGGTGGTGGCGGTCAACGACACGCGCGACGCGATCCGCGGCGCCAAGGCGCGGGTGCGCGTGCTCGACGCCGCGTCGCGAGTCCTGCTCGACGAGTCGCGGCCGCTCGCGCTGGCCGCCGGCGAGCGCGGCGAGGTGGTGAGCCTCGGCTCGCTGGCCAAGCTCGCGTCGCGAGGCGTCTCGATGGCGGACGGGTCGAGCACAGCCGCCCTGTCGAGCGCGGCCGCACCTGTCTACTTCCTCGACACCCGCATCGAGAGCGACCGAGGCGAAACGCTCGCCCGCAACTTCTACTGGCTCCCGGCCGAAGACGACGTCCTCGACTGGGCGAGCACCAAGTACTACGTCACTCCCGTCTCGCGCTTCGCCGACCTCACCGCGCTGCAGCACCTGCCGCCGGTCGAGCTCGAGGTCGCCCACCGGTTCGAGCACACCACCGAAGGCGAGGTCCTCCACGTCACCCTCGCCAACCCGAGCGATCGGCTGGCCTTCTTCGTCGAGCTCAGCGTCACCGGCGAGGGCGGCGGCCAGCTGATCGCTCCCATCGACTGGGACGACAACTACATCTCGCTCTTACCCGGCGAGCACCGCGAGGTGATGGCCACCATCCCCGCTCACGCCCTCGCCGGCGATCACCCCGTCTTCCACTACCAGGGCATCAACGTCCGCGAACGCGCTCCCTGACGATCGCGCCGGTCACGGGGCCGGCTGCGGCGCGCAGGGGTCGCTCTCCGTTGCCGGCGGCACTTGCTGGATGCGGCCGTCGGTCTGCGGAGAGATGCCGGCGGTCGCGGCTTGCAGTGCGGGGATGACGACGGCCGACTTGAGGTCGCGGCCGTTGGCGGCGCAGTCCTTCACGACGAGGCTGGGGTCGAGCATGGTGTAGCCGTCGCGATCGCCGGTGGGGTCGAAGAGGTATTGCAGGGTGACGGCGAGGACCTCTTGATTCGGGTCGACGGGTCCGCGACCGCCAACGGTGAAGAGCTCGACGTTGGACACGGAGCGATTGGCCGTGTCGTGGCGATAGCCGAAGCCCGAGACCTGCAGCCAGTTGCCCGAGCCCGGCCAGCCGTCGATCGCGTGCGCGGCCACTTTCTGCAGCGTGCTGCCCTTGAGCTTCAACAGATAGAGCGGCGCCGGGTAGGCGAACAGCTCCTCGATGGTGCGGCGGGTGATCGGGCCGGCGGGGATGTCCTGGTTGAGGCGCAGCGAGCCGGAGTTGGCGAACGCGACCTGCGCGCCGCAGCCGGCGAAGGCTGCGACCATCTGATCGGCGATCCAGTCGCCGAGATTGGTCTCCTCGCCGCGGATCTTGCTCTCCTCCGCCACCAGCGCCGTGCTGCTCGTGCCCAGCTGCTGCTCGAGACAGCGCGGTGCCGGCGCCGGCGCCTTGCCCGCCTGCGCCGCCTGCTGGCCGCAGAAGAAGCCCTCGTGCAGCGACAGCCACGAGTCGACGCGGCCGGCGAGCGAGCAGTCCTCGGCCAGCTTCTCGTCGATCGGCTCGAGGCGGTGATTCACCGCCAGCTTGCCGTCGGCGCCGAGCGTCAGCTCGATCACCGTCGCCGTGCGCGCGTCGGCGTCGGCCTTGAGCACCAGCCGGCCACCCGCGTCGCAGGCCATGTGCTCGTGGTCGTGGCCGCCGACGATGACGTCCGGGCCGGCGTCGCCGAGGGTGGCGAGCAGCGCCCGGTCGTCCTTGGCGTTCAAGTGAGTCAGGCCCACCACCACCTCGGCGCCCTGCGCGCGCAGCTCGGCGGTGAGGCGCCGTGCGGTGTCGACGGGGCTCGCGAAGCCGCTCGCGTACTCGGGCTTCTTGCTGTCGACGGTGAGGCCGAAGATGCCGACGCGGATGCCGCCGCTCTCGACGATCCAGCTCGGCGCCAGGTTCTCACCCGCGATCAGCGGCCGCCCGTCGGAGCCCTCGGCGAAGGTGACGTTGCCGTTGACC
>DATNCU010000072.1:0-6544 GCA_035607145.1 Thermoanaerobaculia bacterium | reverse complement strand
GAGCGAGCCGCACATCGCGAGCGACATCCTCGACCACCCGCGGCGGCAGGAGATCATGCGCGTCGTCAACCTCCAGCTCATGGACGTCGACGAGACGCTGCGCCGCTTCAACCCCGACTGGCGCGTGCATCGCGCCCAGGCGCTGCGAGCGCTGCTGCGCGTGCTGCAACGGGCGCAGCCGCAGCCTGCTTGCGTCGGCCCCATCGCCGGCAACCCCTCGCCGTCGCGCGAGGCGGCGTGCAACGTGGCGGCAGCCTGCGGCTTCCTACCCGAAGCGGCCGACTGCCTGCCGGACGCAGGGCTCTCCGGCGCCGACGCGGCGGCGTGGATCCGCCGCGCCGCCGCGCTGCTGCCATGACGCGCCCCCGCTCGCCGATCACCATCCCCAACCTGCTCTCGCTCGTGCGCATGGGGCTCACGCCCCTGTTCCTCATCTCGGTGGTCAACGGCCAGGCGGTGGCCGCGCTCGCCACCTTCGCCGCCGCCGGCATCACCGACGCGCTCGACGGCTACATCGCCCGCACCTACGGCCAGCAGTCGCGCCTCGGCGCCTACCTGGACCCCATCGCCGACAAGATGCTGTTGATGTCGGCCTACGTGGTGCTCGCCGTGCCCGGCCTTCACTCCGGCGCGCTCATCCCGGTGTGGGTGACGGTGCTGGTGATCGCGCGCGACCTCATCATCGTCACCATCGCGCTGATCTTCTACGTGGCGCTCGGCACGCGACGCTTCCAGCCCCACTGGCTGAGCAAGGTGAACACCATCGTGCAAGTGGTGACCGCCATCGCCGTGCTGGCTTCCGGCGTGTGGCGGCAGCTGATCCCGATCGTCTCGTGGCTGCCTTACGCGGCGGGTGCCACCACCATCGGCTCGGGCGTCGCCTACCTCCACGGCGCCGCGCAGGTGGAGCGCTCCGGGCCCGCGCCGCCGCCGCCCGAGGGGTGAATCCGGGTCCAGGAGAGGTCAGTGGTGGGGGGTAGAATGGACGGGCTCGATGAGCCAGTTCGTTCACCTCCATCTCCATAGCCAGTACAGCCTCCTCGACGGCGCCAATCGGCTCGACGACGTCCTCGCCGCGGCGGCCGCCGCCGGCCAGCCGGCGATGGCGCTCACCGACCACGGCAACATGTACGGCGCCGTCGAGTTCTACAAGGCGGCGAAGAAGGCGGGCGTCAAGCCGATCGTCGGCGTCGAGGCCTACATGGCGCAGGGCAGCCGCCTCGACCGCAACGCCGACCGCCGCTCCAGCAACCACATCGTGCTGCTGGCGAAGAACGAGACCGGCTACAAGAACCTGCTCAAGCTCACCACCAGCTCGTTCCTCGAGGGCTACTACTACAAGCCGCGCATCGACCGCGAGCTGCTCGCCAAGCACGCCGAAGGGCTGATCTGCCTCTCTGCTTGCTTGAACGGCGAGATCAACGAGCAGATCCTCGGCAAGAAGGAGAAGGAGGCGGAGGCGATCGCCCGCACCTACAAGGAGCTGTTTGGCGACGACTTCTTCCTCGAGCTGCAAGACCACGGCATGCCTGAGCAGCGGCTCGCCAACGAAGTGCTGCGGCGCCTGGCGACGCGGCTCGAGCTGCCGATGGTGGTCACCAACGACGCCCACTACCTGCGGCAGGACGACGCCAAGGCCCACGACGTGCTGCTCTGCATCGGCACGCAGAAGACTTTCGCCGACCCCGACCGCCTCAAGTACGCGAGCGACCAGTTCTACGTCAAGACGGCGGCCGAGATGCACGCCCTCTTCCCGAACGACGGCGCGGCGGTGGAGAACACGCTGCTCGTCGCCGAGCGCTGCAAGCTCGAGATCCCGATGGGGCAGTTCCACCTGCCGCAGTTCCCGGTGCCGGCGGGGGAGACTCTCGACGGTTACCTCGCCATGGTGGCGCGCCAGGGGCTCGACGAGCGCCTTGCCGAGCTGCGCCACCGCAAGGCGCGCGGCGTCGTTCTCGACACTCCCGCCGAGGAGGTCTATCGCGAGCGGCTCGAGCGCGAGCTCGAGGTGATCGTGCGCATGGGTTTCCCCGGCTACTTCCTGGTGGTCTGGGACTTCTGCCGCCACGCGCGCGACAACGGCATCCCCGTCGGCCCTGGCCGCGGCTCGGCCGCCGGCTCGCTGGTCTCGTACTCGCTGCGCATCACCGACGTCGACCCGCTGCAGTACGGGCTGCTCTTCGAGCGCTTCTTGAACCCCGACCGCATCAGCATGCCCGACATCGACATCGACTTCTGCATGCGGCGGCGCGGCGAGGTCATCAACTACGTCAGCGACAAGTACGGCCGCGACAAGGTGGCGCAGATCATCACCTTCGGGACGCTCGCCGCCCGCGCCGTCATCCGCGACGTCGGCCGCGTCATGGGCTTGCCCTACGGCAAGGTCGACCGCGTCGCCAAGATGGTGCCGGAGATGACCGGCCTCGCCGACGCGGTGCGCGACGTCGACTCGCTGACCGCCGAGATCCGCAGCGACCCCGAGGTGCGGCAGGTGGTCGAGGTGGGCCTCCGCCTCGAGGGGCTCAGCCGCCACGCCGGCATGCACGCGGCCGGCGTCGTCATCGCGCCGCGCCCCATCGAAGAGCTGGTGCCGCTGTGCAAGACCAACCGCGACGAGGTCATCACGCAGTGGGACAAGGACGTCATCGAGGAGCTCGGCCTGCTCAAGATGGACTTCCTCGGCCTGCGCACGCTCACCGTCATCGACGACACCCTGCAGTTGCTCCGCCACCAGGGAGTCGAGATCGACCTCGCCGAGATCCCGCTCGACGACCCGGAGACCTTCCGACTCTTCCAGGAGGGTCGTACCAACGGCATCTTCCAGTTCGAGTCGTCGGGGATGAAGGACATGCTGCGCCGCGCGGCGCCGTCGCGCTTCATGGATCTCTCGGCGTTCAACGCCCTCTACCGGCCGGGTGCGCTCTCCGTCGGCATGGTGGAGGAGTTCATCAAGAGGAAGCGCGGCGAGCGGAAGGTGCAGTACATCCTCCCCGAGACGCGGCCGATCCTCGAGGAGACCTACGGCGTCATCGCCTACCAGGAGCAGGTGATGCGCGTCGCCGTCGACGTCGCCGGCTTCACCATGGCCGAAGCCGACGTGCTGCGCAAGGCGATGGGCAAGAAGAAGCTCGAGGTGATGCTCGAGCAGAAGGCGAAGTTCGTCGCCGGCGCCAAGGCGCGCGGCAAGGACGGACGCAAGGCCGAGCAGCTATGGGACTACATCGAGCCCTTCGCCGGCTACGGCTTCAACAAGAGCCACAGTGTCGCCTACGCCATGCTCGCCTACCAGACGGCCTACCTCAAGGCGCACTACCCGGTCGCCTTCATGGCCGCCATGCTCACTTCCGAGATGGGGTCGAAGGACAACGTCGCCAAGTACATGCAGGAGTGCCGCGGCATGGGCATCGCGGTGCTGCCGCCGTCGGTGAACGAGAGCAACTGGACCTTCACCGTGGTCGGCGACACCATCCGCTTCGGCCTCGGCGCGGTCAAGGGGATTGGCGAGACCGCGGTGGAGGCGATCCTCGCCGCGCGCAGCCGCGTCGGGCGTTTCCGCGGCCTCGCCCACCTTGCGGCCGAGGTCGACGGCGCGGCCGTCAACCGCAAGGCCTTCGAGTGCCTGATCAAGGCCGGCGCCTTCGACGGCTACGGTTCGAGCCGCGCCGCCGCCTGCGAGGCGCTCGACGGCGTCCTCGGCTGGGCGCAGCGCAAGCGTGACGAGATCGCCGCCGGCCAAGGCTCGCTGTTCGCCTCCGCCTCCACCCCCGATCCGGCGCCGGACCCGAAGCTGCCCGAGTGGGGTGAGGCGGAGCGCCTCCGCAACGAGAAGGAGACCCTCGGCTTCTACCTGACCGGCAGCCCGCTCTCGCAGCACGAAGGACTGCTCGCCGGCAAGGTCACCCACAATACTTCCGAGCTCGTCGAAGCGGCGGAGCGGGAGGAGGGCATGGTGGCGGTGGCCGGCGTGGTGGCGCGCGTCAAGCGCATCAAGATCAAGAGCGGCGCCAATGCCGGCCGGCTGCGCGCCCTCTTCTCGCTCGAAGACGAGCACGGCTCGGTGGCGGTGTCGCTCTTCGCCGACACGCTGCAGAAGCACGACCACCTGCTGCAGGAGGACGCCGTCGTGCTGGTGCGCGGCAGCGTCCGCATGCGCACCGAGGTCGAGCTCAACGCGCAGGAGATCGTGCCGCTCGCCGCTCTCGAGCTCGAGCAGGTGGAGCGCCTCGACCTGCTCATCGGCGCCCGCGCCGGCGAGGCCGAGCTGCTGCGGCTGCGTGACGTGCTCGCCGAGCACGCCGGCGAGCTGCCGGTGCGCCTCACCCTCTGCCGCGACGGCGAGCGCGTCTGCATCGCCCCGGCGGGACGCTTCAAGGTGCGCTACGCGCCGCCGCTCGTGGCGGCCGTCGAGGCGATTCTCGGCCCCAAGTCGGTGGTGCCGGTGCTGCAGGAGCCGGCGAGCTTCGAAGAGGAGCCCGACGACCTGCTGCCCGCCGACGAGCTCGAGATGGGCGTCGGCGAGATCGAGGCCGAAGCGCTGGTGAGCTGACGCCGGTAAGCTCCACCGCGTGGAGCTGCTGGTCACCCATCTCGGTGCCGACTTCGACGCTTTCGCCGCGATGGTGGTGGCTCGTCGCCTCCACCCAGACGCGAAGCTGTTCTTTCCCGGCTCGCGCGAGGGGTCGCTGCGCCGCATGCTGGAGGCGCGCGGTGTCGAGCTCGACGAGCTGCGCCATCGCGACGTCGATCCGGCGGCGATCGAGCGCGTCGTGCTCTGCGACACGCGGCAGCGCGAGCGGCTGGGAGTGGTGGCGCAGTGGCTGGAGGCGCGGCCCGGGATCGAGGTGCTCGCCTACGACCACCACCCAGATTCGCCCAGCGACGTGGCGACCGCTGGCGGCCGCGTCGACCCTGACGTTGGTGCCACGTCGACGTTGATCGCGGAGCTGCTGCGCGAGCGCGGCCTGGCGCCGACGGCCGAAGAGGCGACGCTGCTGCTGATGGGGATCTACGAGGACACCGGCTCGCTCACCTACGCCACCACCAGCGCCCGCGACCTCGCCGCCGCCGGCTGGCTGCTCGAGAGCGGTGGCGACCTCGACGCCGTGCGCCGCTTCGCCGTCCACTCGCTCGATCGCCAGCACCTCGACCTGCTGCACCGCATGAGTGAGGAGCTGGAGGTGCTGCGCCTCCATGGCCACCGCGTCGGCGTCGTCGTTTGTGAGCTGGGGAGCTTCGTCGACGAGCTGGCACCGCTGGTGTCGCGCTGCCTCGAGCTCTTCGACCTGCCGCTGCTGTTCGCGATCTTCGGCGAGGGGGACCGCGCGACCGTGATCGCCCGCGGCCAGCTCGAGGGCTTCCACCTCGGCCAGGCGCTGGCTGCGGTGGCGGGCGGCGGCGGCCACGAGACGGCGGCGGCGGGTAGCGTCAAGGGCGCCACCGCGCTGGAGGTGCGCGAGCGGCTGCTCGCCTACCTCGACGGCGCGCTGCCGCCGGTGGCGCGGGCGAGCGACCTGATGATCGCGCCGTTCGTCGCCGTCGAGGCGGCGGCGACGGTGACGCAGGCGAAGGAGCGGCTGGTGCGGGCGCGCATCAACGCCGCGCCGGTGGTGGAGGACGGCGCCGCGGTGGGAGCGGTGACGCGCCAGCTGCTCGACGCCGCCCTGCAGCACGACCTCGGCGAGCGCCCGGTGACGACGGTGATGCGGCAGGAGCTCGAGTGGGTGCCGCCCGACGCGCCGGCGGAGGAGCTGGCCCGCCGCATGGTGGGGCAGCACCCGCGCTTCGTGCTCGTCGGCGACGCGGCGGACCGCCGCGCGCTCGGCGTGGTGACGCGGATGAGCGTGCTGCGCCACCTCCACGGCCGGCTGGAGGAGGCAGCGGAGCCACTCGAACGCCGCGCCCGCGAGCTGCGCGAGCGGCGGCAGGGGATCGGCGGCCTGCTCGCCGAACGCGCCCCCGTGGCCGTGCGCGAGCGCATCGAGACCATCGAGGAGGTCTCTCGCCGGCTCGCCGTCCCCGCCTACCTGGTCGGCGGCTTCGTCCGCGACCTGCTGCTCGGCCGCGACAACCGCGACCTCGACGTGGTGGTGGAGGGGGACGGGCCCGCCTTCGCGCGCGCTCTCGGCGCCGCGCTGAGTGCCCACGTGCGGGTGCACGACGCCTTCCTGACCGCGGTCGTGCGCGTCGCCGACGGCACCACCGTCGACGTGGCGAGCGCGCGCAGCGAGTTCTACCGCGCGCCGGCGGTGCTGCCCGAGGTGGAGAGCTCGGCGCTGCGCCAGGACCTCTACCGGCGCGACTTCACCATCAACACCATGGCGCTGCGGCTGGGGCCGGGCGGGCCGGTGGAGCTGGTCGACTACTTTGGCGGCCAGCGCGATTTGAAGGACGGCGTGCTGCGCGTGCTGCACAGCCTGTCGTTCATCGACGACCCGACGCGGGTGCTGCGTGCGGTGCGGCTGTCGCTGCGCCTCGGCTTCGAGGTCTCGCCGGAGACGCTGCGGCTGATCGGCGTGGCGGTGGGGGAGGGCATCTTCGAGCAGCT
>DATNCU010000070.1:0-2090 GCA_035607145.1 Thermoanaerobaculia bacterium | reverse complement strand
CGAGCTCGCGCGCCAGCTCCTCCTTGCGGCGCAGGATCGCCGCCCAGGAGGTGGTTTCCGCCGCCGGCCGCCGCTCGATGCCGACGACGCCGCTACCGACCCAGGGCTCCACCTGCGCCACCGTGCCGTCGGTCGAGCCGTCGTCGATCAGGTAGACCTGCACGCCCTGGCGGATGAGGTCCGCGACGACCTGGCCGATGACGTCTTCCTCGTTGTACGTCGCGACGAGGGCGGTGACGGTGAAGTCGCCGCCGGGTGCAGGCAACGACCCGGCCATCGGTGCCCGCAACTCTAGCAGGCGCTGGAGTTTCGCGGCTCAGCGGGGGCCCGGCGCCGTGGGCTGCGATAGCCGTCTGAGGCACTCGCGGACGACGGGGATGCCGGGCTGCACGCGCTCCACCGCCTCGCAGTGCTCGCGCGCCGAGTCGGGGTCGTGGAAGACCCTCTCGGCGAGCACCGCCAGGTTCATGTGGGCGGTGACGTCGTTGGGGTCGTGCTCGAGCGCCTCGCGGAACCAGCGCGCCGCGAGGTCGGGGCGGCGCTGCAGGTTGGCGAGCCAGCCGAGGTCGTTGCGGGCGTCCACCGAGCCGGGGTCGACGGCGAGCGCGGCGCGCAGCGCCTGCTCCGCTTCGACGTGGCGCCCGACGGTCCCCAGGCAGACGCCGAGGTTGACGCGGGCGCGGGGGTCGTCGGGGCGGAGCTCGACGGCGCGCTGGTAGGCCGCGATCGCCGCCGTGCAGTCGCCACGCCCGCGCAGCGCGTCGCCCAGCGCGTAGTGCGGCGCCCAGGTGAGTGGGGCCTTGGCGGCGGCGTCGCTCCACAGCGTCACCGGGTCGGCCCACACCTGGTTGCGGGCCATCGTCGCCACGCCGAGCGCGGCGACGACGATCGCGACGAGGGCGTGCGCCGCGAGCCGCGGCTGTCGATCGCGCTCGCGCCACCAGCCCGCGAGCCGGCCCGCCCCGGCGCCGGCGACGAGAAAGATGCCGCAGCTCGCGAGATAGACGCGGTGCTCGGCCATCAGCTCGACGAGCGGGATGAGCGTCGACGAGGGGGCGAGGAAGAGGCCGAACCAGACGAGGCCGAAGGCGAGCAGCGGCAGCCGGCGCCGAAGGCGCCAGGCGAGTGTAGCGACGACGAGGATCGCGACCGCCGCGAGCAGCACCTTCGCCTCCCAAGGCGACGCTACTCGTTGCGCCGGATGCACCAGCGACTGTCCTGCAGGCCAGAGCAGGAGCCGCAGGTAGCGCCAGAGGATCGGCAGCTCGGTGCAGAGGTGCTGCCAGACCTGCCGCGGCAGCGCGCCCACCTCGCGCTGCAGGAAGACGAGGATGCGGGCCACGCCGCCGGCGAGGACGAGGACGAGCAGCGGCAGGTGCAGCCGCCACAACCGGCGCCGGCGCGCCTCGTCGTCGCGCGGACCGTCACGCGGGCCCAGCAGCCGGTCCCAGGCGAGGAAGGCGAGGGGCACCATGGCGCCGGTCTCGCGCGAACCGAGCGCCAGCAGCCAAGCGACCGCCGCCGCGATCCAGAAGACCCACCGCCTCTCCAGGACGGCGCGTCGCGCGCACAGCAATGCGGTGAAGACGAAAGCCGAGCAGAGCAGCTCGGGCCGCGCGCTGGTGTAGCCCACCGCTTCGCTCATCAGGGGGTGAACGGCGAAGAGTGCGGCGGCGGTGAGGGCGGCCAAGCGGTCGGCGCGGGGCGCGGGGCTCGCGTCGTTCTCAACCATCGCGTCGCGGTCGCGCAGCAGCGCCCGCGCGAACAGGTAGAACAGCGCCACGTTCAACGCGTGCAGCAGCACGCCGGTCAGATGGAAGCCGAACGGGTCCAGCCCCCAGATCGCAGCGTCGACGGCGTAGCTGACGTTGACCACCGGCCGGAAGGGGCTGAAGACGAGCACGAACACCCAGTTCGAGAGATCGCGCAGCGACGGGTTGCGCACCACCGTCTCGAGGTCGTCGTAGACGAACGGGTTGCCGATGGCCTCGAAGTAGACGGCGACGGCGAGCAGCGGCGGCAGCAGCGCCCAACCCAGGTTCGTCCATTCGCGGCGGCCCCAGTCGCGGCGCGACGCGCGCGGCGGCGCA
>DATNCU010000044.1:0-2321 GCA_035607145.1 Thermoanaerobaculia bacterium | reverse complement strand
AGGACATGGCGACGTTGCGGGTGCCCATCGTCGTCACCATCACCGGCGAGGGGGGCAGCGGCGGCGCGCTGGCAGTGGCGGTTGGCGACCGCGTGCTGATGCTGCAGTACGCCATCTATTCAGTGATCTCGCCCGAGGGGTGCGCGGCGATCCTATGGAAGGACCAGGAGCGCAAGGCCGACGCCGCCGAGGCGATGAAGGTCACCGCTCCCGATCTGCGCGAGCTGGGCGCCATCGACGAGATCCTTGAGGAGCCGCTGGGCGGCGCGCACACCGATCCGCCGGAGATGGCGCGGCGCGTCGGCGACGCCGTGGAGCGCTCGCTGCGTCACCTGTTGAAGAAGCCGGTCGAGCAGCTTCTTGAGGACCGCTACCAGCGCTTCCGCCGTCTCGGCGTGCACGAGGGTTAACCTCCTGAGGGGTTAGCCTCCCGAAGCGTTAACCTCACCTCGTGCAGCAGCCGATCGTAGATCCAGCCTGCGACGACGCCGGACTCGCCGACGATGCGGGCGAACGCACCGCGGCGCCGGCGCTGGTAGCGGAAGCCGAGCCGCCGACG
The DNA here is from genome assembly GCA_035607145.1 of Thermoanaerobaculia bacterium. GTDB lineage: Bacteria > Acidobacteriota > Thermoanaerobaculia > Multivoradales > JAIOJS01 > DASYQD01. The sequence continues at coordinate 1,762 of DATNCU010000044.1, read as the reverse complement.
GCTTGGGTGCGCGCGCCCGTGCCCGAGGCGGCGCACGTGCTCGCCGCGGCCGGCTACCCGCGGGCGCTGGCGCTGCTGATGGCGCGGCGCGGCGTCGAAGACGCGGAGGCCGCGGAGCGCTTTCTGCACCCGGCGGTGGAGCACCTTCACAGTCATCAGGATGGCGCGCGCTTCGCCGGCATGGAGCGCGCCGTCGACCTGCTGGTGGCGGCGCGCGACGGCGGCCGCGCAGTGGCGGTGGTGGGCGACTACGACGTCGACGGCATCAGCTCCACCGCGCTGCTGCTCGCGGCGCTGCGCGCTTGCGGCCTCACCGCCGACGCCATCCTGCCGCACAGGATCACCGACGGCTACGGTCTGCAGGTCTCGCACGTCGCCGAAGCGACGCGGCGCGGCGCCGCGGTGCTGCTCACCGTCGACTGCGGCAGCACGGCGCACGCGGCGGTGGAGGAGGCGATCGCGGCGGGCCTCGCAGTGATCGTCGTCGACCACCACCTGCCCGACCGCCCGCTGCCGCCGGAAGTAGCGCACGTGAACCCGCGCCAGGAGGGGTGTCCGTACCCCTTCCGCGATCTGGCAGCAGCCGGCCTGGCGCTCAAGGTGGCGTTGGCGCTCGGAGATCGCCTCGGCCACCCGCTGCCGGTCGAGCGCCTGCTGCGGGTCGCCTGCCTGGGCACCGTCGCCGACATGGTGCCGCTCCGCGGCGAGAACCGCGTCATCGCCGCGCTGGGATTGAAATCGCTCGGCGCCACCCGCTCGCGCGGGCTGCGCGCGCTGTTCCGCCAGGCCCAGGTCGCGACGCCGCTCTCGGCCACCGACGTCGGCTTCCGCATCGGCCCGCGCCTCAACGCCGCCGGGCGTCTCGGCTCGGCCGAGCCCGCGCTCGAGCTGCTGCTCACCCGCGACGACGACCGCGCCGTCGCTCTCGCCGAGCAGCTCGAACGCCTCAACGGCGACCGCCAGCGCCAGGAGCAGCAGGTGGTGGAGGAGGCGGGGGCCCTGGTCGCGGCGCGCGCCACGCTGCCGCCGGTGATCGTCGAATGGAGCCCCGACTGGCACCGCGGCGTCGTCGGCATCGCGGCGTCGCGCCTGGTGCGCGCGCATTGCCGCCCGTCGCTGCTGCTGGCCGTCGACGGCGACCTTGCCACCGGCTCCGGCCGCAGCGTGCCGGGCGTCGCGCTCTACGACTTCCTCGCTCCGTGGGCGAGCGAGCTCGAACGCTTCGGCGGCCACGCGCAGGCCATCGGCCTCACCGTGCGCACCGACCGACTCGACTCGCTGCGCGCTGCCTGGGAAGAAGCAGCCTCGCGCTGGCCTCCCGATGCGCTCGGCCGCACGCGGGTCTACGAGCTCGAGCTGGCGCCGCGCCACGTCAACCGGCAGTTGCTCCGCCAGCTCGAGCAGCTGGAGCCGCACGGCGAGGGCAACCCGCGGCCGCTCGCGCGCGTCGGCCCTCTGCGCCTCCTCGGCTCGCCGCGGACGTTCGGCCGCGGCCATCTGCGCGCGCTCGCCAGCGGCCCCGATGGCCACCGCGTGCCGCTGCTCGGCTGGAATTGGGAGGCGCGCTCCGCGTCGCTGCGCGGCGACTTCGAAGTCCTCGCCACGCTCGAGCGCGACCGCTTGACCGGCGAGCCCGTCCTCCACCTCGTCGACGCCCGTCCCGCCGTCGTTACGGCGAGCGCCGCCTGATGCCTACCCGCGGCATCCTCACAGTCGCCCGCATCCGCGCCGCGCGCTGGATCGCGCTTGGCGTCGCGGCGCT
>DATNCU010000006.1:0-9160 GCA_035607145.1 Thermoanaerobaculia bacterium | reverse complement strand
GAGGAGCTGTTCGTCACCAATCTGACCGGTGAGGGAAGCACGCTGTACGTCAACGACGGTGCTACGTCCGGCGCCGCGCAGCCAGGCGGCGGCGCGGGCCTGCTGTTCGAGGATCGCACTGCGGAAGCGGGCCTGTCGGCGCCCAGCCGGCCGTGGACGGGCTTCGGCACTGCCTTCGTCGACGCCGACCTCGACGGCGGGCTGGATGTCCTGACCGTCAACGGCGCGGTGCGGCTCGCCGACGTCGCTGCAGCGGAGGGCGGCGCCGCTCCCGAGCACGCGACGCGGCTTGCGCAGCCGTCGCAGCTCTTCCGCAATCTCGGCGGTGGACGCTTCGCGGTCGCGCCGCCGGCGCTCGCCGGCGAGGTGATCGCCGAGCGCCTCGTCGCTCGCGGCCTCGCGCTAGGCGATGTCGACGGCGATGGCGATGCCGACGCCGTGGTCGGTCTCAACGACGCGGCGCCGCGGCTGTGGCTCGCGGAAGCGCCGGCGGCCGCGTCGTGGCTCGGCGTCGCACCGTGCCCCGGTATTGCGGACGCGCCGTGGCTCGCGCGCACCGTCGCGGTCTCGACGACGCCGGCCGGCGGCGTGCCGCTGTCGGCGCTGGTGCGTCGCCCGCACCGCGACGGCAGCTACGCCTCGGCGCTCGATCCGCGGGTGGTCGTGGGGCTGGGCTCCCGCGGCGCGCGCGCCGTGGAGCTGCGCGGCGCTGGCGGCACTCTGCGCTGGAACGCGCCGCCGGTGCGCTCGTACCTGGTGTGGTGCCCGCAGGGAGGCTCGCGATGAGACGCAGTGTGGAGTTGCTCGCCGCCTTGTTAGTGGCGGGCACAACGCTCGCGAGCCTGACGCGCGCGCAGACCGCGCCCGCCGCCGACCGGGCGTCATCGGCCGCGCCAGCCGCCGCGCCGTCGCCAGCCGTTCCATCGACAGCCGTGCCGTCGCCGGATCTGGCCGGCGTCGAGCCGGCGGTGGCGACCCAGCTGCGGCAGGAGCGCGACGCGCTCGTCGCCAAGCTCGCCGATCCCGCCGCGAAGCCCGCCGACCTCGCCGACGCGTGGGGGAGCCTGGGACAGGCCTACCACGCCTACAACCTGCTCGACGCCGCCGTCGTCTGCTATCGCGAGGCGGTGCGCCTGCAACCGAAGGAGCTGCGTTGGGCCTACCTCCTCGGCCAGGCCGAGCGTGGGCGCAGCGACCTCCCGGCGGCCCGCATCGCGCTTACCTTGGCGCTCGCGATCGCGCCCTATCCGCCGGCCGAGGTGGCGCTCGCCGAGATGGACCTTGCCGAAGGAGATTCTTCGGGCGCCGCGGCGGCGGCGCAGCGGGCGTTGGCGCTCTTGCCCGGCGACGCCGCGGCGCTCGCCGTGCTCGGCCAGGCGAAGCTCTCGCAGCGCGACTTCCAGGGTGCGGTGGATGCGCTGCAGGCGGCGCTCGCGGCGCTGCCGCAGGCCGACCGGCTGCACTATCCGCTGGCGCTCGCCTACCGCGGGCTCGGCGACGAGGCGAAGGCGAAGGAGGAGCTCGCGCGCGTCGGCCGCACCGGGCCGCGCATGCCCGATCCGTTGCTCGAGGAGCTCGACGCCGCGCGCACCGGCGAGCTCGCGCCGCTGCTGCGCGCCCGCCGCGCCGCCGCCGCCGGCGACTGGAAATCCGCCGCCGAGGAGCTGCGCCGCGCCCTCGCCGCCAACCCCAAGAGCGTGCGCACCAACGTCGACCTTGGCGCCGCGCTCGGCATGCTCGGCGACCAGGCGGGTGCGCGCGCGGCGCTCGAAACGGCGCTCGCCGGCGAGCCGGACAACCTGACGGCGCGCTTCAACCTCGGCGTGCTGCTGCTCGGCGGCGGCGATGCGGCGGCGGCGGTGCCGTATCTCGAGGCGGTGGTGGCGGCGAAGCCGAAGGACGTCGAGGCGCAGCGCTCGCTGGGCGACGCGCTGCTCGCGCTCGGCCGGCCCGCCGACGCGATACCGCACTACCGCGCCGGCATCGAGGCCTCCGACCTCGACGAGCCGTCGCGCTTCGGCGAGGTGGTGGCGCTGCTGCGCCTCGGCCGGCTCGCCGACGCGCGCGATCGGCTGGAGAAAGCACACGAGGTGATGCCCGAACAGGGACGGCTGACGCACCTCCTCGCGCGCCTGCTCGCCGCCGATCCCGTGCTCACGCGGCGCGACGGCGCGCGCGCCGTGGAGCTCGCGACCGCGGTGTGGAACGCGCAGCCCGACGCCGCGCACGGCCGCACGCTGGCGCTGGCGCTCGCCGAGGCGGGGCGCTGCGCCGACGCGGTGAAGCTCGCGACGTCGCTCGCCGCTCAGGTGCCGCCCGCGGACCGCCCCGAGCTCGAGGCGGCGGCGAAAGAGTGGGCGGCGGGGCCGCCGTGCCGGCCGCACGCTCCGGCGGGCCCGTAACGGCAGGTGCGAGTCGGCCGGGGGACCGCATGCCGTCCGACGGCCTGCCCTCCCGGCTACGGCCGCCAGGCGAGCACGGCCCAGCCGTTGACGTCGCCGTGGTAAGGCTCGTCGAGACCGTAGGCGGCGCCCACTCGCAGCCGCGCCGCCGGCAGATCGAAGAGCGGCAGCGGCGGCAGCCGCAGCTCGAGCTCGAGGCCAGCGAGCGACAGCCACTCGCTCCAGCCGCTTGCGCGCTCGACGCGATGGCGCTCCCAGAACGGCTGTAGCGGACCTTGCGGCAGGATGAGGGCGACGCGCTGCCCCTCGTAGGCACTACCCACGAGTGCCGCGGGCGGCAGCGCCGGCACCTCGATGCGGTTGGCGATGGCGAACGGCGGCAGCAGCGTCGACGGCAAGCCACCGACGCGCAACTGGTCGACGGCGGAGGGCCGGCCGCCCAGCTCGTGTCGCGCCGCCGTCACCTCGAGGCCACTACGGCCGCGGCCGAGAGAGAGCTCGACGCGGGCACCGCGCCGGTCCCACGACTCGCCGCCGGTGGTGCCGGCCGCTCCTGAAAACGCCAGCTCGCCGCCGGCTCGCCACCGTCCGCGGCGCAACACCTTCGCCGCCGTCGCTTCGAGCAGCGCGCCGCGCCGCGTCAGCTCCGCGGCGTGACGCGGCTGGAGGTTCTCCTCGCCAAACGCGAGACGGGCGCCGAGGCGGCCGTCGAGCAACGGCCGCTGCCACGCCCCCGCGATCTCGACGCCGTCCGTCGCGAGGTCGAAGAGCCCCCCGGCCTCGCGCGCCACCTCGCGCTGGTCGGAGGGCTTCTCCCGCACGTGGTATGCCTGGGCCGAGAGCTCGACCGGCCAGCCGCGCCAGACACCCGCCAGCGTGCCGCCGCGCGCGCCGCCGCCAGTGCCGACCGCGGCGACGGCGAGCAGCTCCCAACGGCCGACGATGTCGCCGCCGCGGACGGCGGTCTCGGCGGATGCGGCGCCGGGGCCGGCGCTGCCGCCGGAGAGCTGCGACCACTTGCCGCGTCCGAAGCCGTAGTCGCGGCTCGCAGGGACCTCGGAGAAGGCGAGCGGCGGGGGCGGAGTGCCCGCCGGCGGCGGCAACGCCGGGTGCAGCTCGGCGGCATCGAGGGCACGCGGAGGTGGCGGCGCCGCGACCGTGCTCCCGCCGAGCGACGGCTTCGTATCGCTACCGGTGGACGGCGGATTCGTTTCGCTGCCGGCGGACGATGGCTTCGCTTCAGCAGTCGTCGCTCCCTTCGGCTCGAGCGCGATCCGCCGCACCTGCATCCCCTCGGGCTCCAGGGCGAGGAAGAAAAGCGCCTTACCGTCCGGCGTCGGCTCCGGCCCCAGCGCGGCGCCGAGCGTGCGCGTGATCGCCACCGGCTGCGCGGCAGTCGCCTCGCCTTCACCGAGCGCCAGCGTGTGCACGTCGAGCCGACCGTCCGCCTCCACCACCGCCAGCAGCGCGTCGCCGTGCGGCGACCACGCAGGGTCTTGCACCGCCGCGCCGGCAGGCGTCGCAACGACGCGCTCGGCGCCGCCGGCGAGCTCGCGCACCACCAGCTCCCAGCCCGCGCCGGCGTGGCGCAGGAAGGCCACGCGCTCGCCGTCGGGCGAAACGCGCGGCGCGTCGACCACGACCTCAATGCTGCCCTCCATCAGCGGCGTGACCTCGCCCGTCGCGAGGTTGACGCGGACCAGCCGCGTCTGCCCCCACGCGGACTGCACCGCCACCGCCCAGCCTCCGTCCGGCGCCGGGTCGGCGGCGCGCACGTCGGCGTGCCGCGTCAGCATCTCGACCTCGCCGCTCTCCGGTCGCCAGCGAAAGAGGTCTGCACGGGCGCGCCCGTCGCCGTCCGGCCGCGTGCGCGTGAACAGCACCGACCCATCGGCGAGGAAGCGCGGTGACGGCTCGACCGTGGTGCCCGGCAGCTCCAGCGTGGCGAGCTCCTTGCGCTCCGGCGCACCGCTCTCCACCGCCGGCGCGTCCTCCGGATCGCGCGCCATCTGCTCGCGCCGCTCCTCCTCGCGCCGACGCGCCGCGTCCGGATCCTCCGTCGTCGCGTAGACCGCGAGCCGCGGCGGCTGATCGCGCTCGGACAGCGCTACTACCAGCCGATCGCCGTCGCGCGACACGGCCGGCCGTCCGGTGCCCCAGGTGCGGTTCAACCAAGGCTCGCCTTCGCGGAGCGTGCCGGCGAGCCGCTTCTCGACCTCCACCGCCTGCCAGCCGAGCTCGGCGCGGAAGCGGTCCCAGAGCACCTCCGGCGGCTCGCCGTAGACGCCGCGGAAGGCGCCAGCGAAGCTGCGCACCTTGCGCGCCGACAGCCGTCGCCAAAGGCGGTCGAAGCCGCCCTCGCCTACGCGCGCATCGAGCCACTCGAGGAACGCCGAGCCGCCGAGGTAGGCCATGGCGTCGCCGAGGTAGCGGCGCGAGTCGCGCGACAGCGCCGCGTAGCTCGGCAGCCGGCCGCGCTGCGCCCAGCGCCGCAGCACCGCTGCGCGCAGCGCACCCGACGGGCGGCCGCTGCCGGTGAGCCGCCCTTCGAGCACCGTCGCATACCCCTCCGCGGTCCAGCGCGGCGCGCGCAGCGAGAGCGGTCCGAACGGCAGCCGAAGCATCCGCACCAGCGGGTTGCGCGACGGGCGCAGCAGGTGCGAGAGGTGCGTCTGCTCGTGCACCATCAGCAGCTCGGGCCAGTCGACGTACTCGCCGAGCGGCGAGGACGCGCCGGGCGGCGTCAGCAGCAGCACGAGGCGGGGACGCTTGAGCAACGGCCACGCGGCGCCGTTGGGCCCCGCGATGGGATCGGCGAGCACCACGTCGACGACGTCCTCGGCGTCCCAGCCCACCGCCGTGCCGACGCGCGCGCGCAGGGCGGGCAGCCGCGCCGCGAGATGCCGCGCCCAGAGCTCCGCCGGTTCCGGATAGTGGAGGCGATAGCCCGGCACCTCCAGCGTGCGCCACTCTCCCGTCGGCGACCCGGGGAGTGACGCCCAGTCGAGCTGCGCCCGCGCCGCGGCTGGCGCCATCAGGAGCAAGACGAGGAGCGCCACGGCGCCGCCACGCATCGCCCGCATGGTAACCCGCAGCAACGCTTTGCCCTCGACCGGCGCTGGGGTAGCGTCACCCTTCGGGGGTGGAGCGATGACGCAGCAGCGTGGCCGCGCTGGGAACCGCGGCCGTTGCCGTACGTAGGGATCGCAGCGAGAGCCGCCGAGCCGCGATGACGTCGCACAGCCCACCCACGCGTACGGCCGTCGTGCTGCGCCTGCTCGCCGGCGCCGCCGTGCTCGCTGCCGGCTTCGCCGCCGGCGGCGCGCTGCTGCCCACCGGCCGCGCCGGCAGCCTGCCGGACAAGCAAGCCTTCGTCGACGACTTCCGCGCCGCGGCGCGCCGCCAGGGCGCGGCCCTCTCCCCGGGCACGCCGCGCGTGCGGCTGTTGACGCCGGGCGACAAGAGCCGCGTCGCGCGGCGGCTGCTCGGCGAGCGCGCCGACGAGTGGCTGGCGCGCCACGGCCGCGGCCTCCAAGTCGAGGTGTCGCAGAACGCGCAGTGGGGGCCGGCGCAAGGGCGGCTGGAGATGGATTTCTCGGCGACCCGCGAGCCCTGGGAGGTCAACTGGGAGCCGGCGAGCGTGACCGCCTTCTTCTCTTCGCGCGCGCCGCAGCCGGAGGGGATCTGCGGGATGCTGCTGCGCCGCGGTGAGACGATCGGCGCGCGGCGTCAGATCTCGAGCAGCCAGCAGGCGGCGGAGGCGCTGACGCCGATCGTCGGCACCGCCGAACCGGGACAACCGGAATACCTCTACCTCCGCGATCCCGCCGGCGCCACCATCCTCTGCTCGCGGGGTCCGGGCACCGTCACGGCGGCTGCGCTCGACCTCGAGGCCCACGGCTGGACCTCGGGATGGCCGAAGGCGATCGCGCCGGTCGTGCTCGTCGTCTTCGCGCTAGTCCTCTTCCTCATCCTCGCCTTCCGGGGCCGCGTCGACCTGTGGAACGCGCTGCTCCTCGCCGGCCTCTTCTTCGTCACCGCGATCTTCGGCGACTGGCCGAAGACGGTGCCCAACCTCTTCGTCCATACGGTGACGGTGCCGCCCACGGCGATGTGGCTGCTGCTCCTGTGGGCGGGGGCGGAGTCGTGGGCGCGGGCGCGGCTGCCCGACTTCACGACCACCCTCGACACCCTCCGGCGCGGGCGGCTCGGCGCGCGCGCCGGCCGCGAGCTGCTCGCCGGCTGGGCGGCGGGCGCGGCGCTCGCCGGCTTGCGGGTCGGGCTGCTGGCGCTCGCCGTGGTGGTGCCCGGCGTCGAGCCCGGCGGCAACGCCGCGGCGCTGCCGCTGTTCGGCCTCGGCGGCCATCCGCTGCGCCGCGCCATGATCTGGGTGGCGGCGCTTCTCATCGCGCTCGTCGTCGGGCGCGGGCTGGGGCGCCGCTGGGCGGTGCCGCTGGCGCTGCTCGTGGTGCCCTTGGTGCTGACGCCGATCGGCATGCTGCCGTGGCTCGCGCAGTACGGCGCCGGCGTGCTGCTCACCGGGCTGCTGCTCTGGCTGCTGCGCCGCTCGGGGCTCCTGACGGCGCTCGTGGCGGCGCTGCTCGCCGGCCTCCTGCCGACGGCGGCGCTGGCGCTGCGCTACGCTGACTGGGTGCCGGTCACCGCCGGCATCGCCGCGGTGGCGGCGCTGCTGCCGCTCGTCGCCGGCTTCGTCGGCCTTGCGCGCGGCGAGGCGATCGAGCAAGACCCGGGAGCGGTCCCCGAGTTCATGCGGCGCGAGGAGCGCCAACGGCGGCTCACCTACGAGATGGACCTCCTCGCCCGCATGCAGACGGGCTTGCTGCCGCAAGGCCTGCCACGGCTGGCCGGCTACGAGGTGACGGCGCGCTCGATCCTCGCCACCGAGGCGGGAGGTGACCTCTACGACTTCCTGCGCGACGACCGCGGCCGGCTGTGGATCGCCGCCGGCGACGTCTCCGGCCACGGCTACTCGTGCGCCATCGGCCAGGCGAGCGTCAAGGCGGCGTTGCTGTCGCTCGTCGACGGCCACGCCACGCCGGCGCGCATCCTGGAACGTGTCGATCGCGTCGTGCGCGGCACCAGCGTCGGCACGCGGCAGTTCGTCACCCTCTGCCTGGCCTGTCTCGAGCTCGACAGCGGCCGGCTGCTGATCTCCAACGCCGGCCACCCATTCCCGTTGCTGGCGCTGCCGCAGCAGCAGCCGCGCGAGCTCGACGTGCCCGGGCTGCCGCTCGGCCAGGGACCGGCGCGCCGCTACCGCGACCTCGAGGTGACGATCCCGAAGGGCAGCGTGCTGCTGCTCTACTCCGACGGCCTCTACGAATCCACCGACCTCGCCGGCAACCCCTACGGCTTCGAGCGCCCCAGCCGAATCCTCGCCGGCGCCACCGCCTGGAACGCCGCCGAGGTGATGGAGCGATTGCTATTCGATTGGCGCCGCCACCTAGGCGGAGCGGCGGCGGCGGATGACACGACGCTCGTTGTGCTCAAGCGGCAGTAGCCTGCCGGCTCGCCACGGGTCGAGCGTCGCGACCGATCCGCCGCCCACAAGAGATCACTTCGGCGGCGCACCGAGCTTGAAGGTCAGCGCCAGCCGTGCCGTGATGCCGCGATCGTCTTCACCGAGCTCGAGGTACTCGGGCTTGTTGGCCCAGTGCAGGCCGAAGGTGACGTCGCTGTCCTTACCCAGCGCCTCGACGCGGGCGCTGGCCTTCAAGGCCAACAGCAGTCGGCTCTGGCGCTTCGCGTCGCCATCCACGTCTTCGTAGGAGCCGGAGAGCTCGTAACGTGGCCTGGCGGTGTCGGCAAGAGCGTCGGCCTTGAGCTCGACACTGTATGACGCCTTGATGACGAGGCTCTCCTCCTCGGGGAGGGTCAACACCGGGCTGCCGGTGCTGGGGAACAGGTAGTCGTCCGTTTGCTTCCACTCGAGCTCGAAGGCTGCGCTCTGGGTCGCGGGGACGGCCTTCCCTTCATCCCTCAAGAACGCGCGGAGCAATTCGCGATTCTTCGCTTGGCCGCGGTCTGCCAGCGAGCGCGATTGGTCTTGGCTCGTCAGGGCGTCGGCAGCCGCCGAGTGTTCCGGGTCGATCTGATCGAGATACGGTGTCAGCGCGGCAGCCACCCGTTGCGCGACATCCTCTTGCAGCGGCCCATTCGGGTCGCCGAGGAGAGTCGCTCGATTCTGCGCGGCCTTGGCCGCCGCCTTCGAGGGAATGCCATAGATGAACTTGAGCTTGGCCCCCTGGCTGTTGGGACCCACTTCGACGGTGCGGTCGCGCGAGAAGGCGCGCAACGACAGCTCCCAGGTCGAATGTTCGGCGTCACGCATCTGGCGGCCGGCGTCGGCGATGGCCTCCTCGGGTAGGGCCGCCAGCTGCACGGGGGAAATTCTGCGCTCCATGGCGGGTGCCTGCAATCCCAGGCAGGCCTGCCTGAGCACGGACTTGTAGTGGCCCGCCAAGCCATACGCGGTCCCGGTCCCGGTATCCCCTCCCTTCTTTCCCCACTGACCGGCTACGGAGATCTCCCAGTCGTCCCCCTCGCTGATACCACCGCTGAGGCTCTCGATCCTCGCGGTGTCGGAGCCGAGCGCCTTCTTGAGCGGCGCGAAGATGGCGGGCTCCCTCCACACGGCCGCCTTGAGGTCGATCTGCGGCGTGACGTTCCAGGTCAGCGTCGTCGCCTCCTTGCCAGGATCGAGGTCGACCGACTCGATCTTGGAAACCAGCCGGGCC
>DATNCU010000008.1:0-2183 GCA_035607145.1 Thermoanaerobaculia bacterium | reverse complement strand
CGCCTTCAACATCGACTTCGACTCCTTCGTCGACAACGTCGTCTGCTGCGCGCTGATCGACCGCGTCGGCAAGTACCAGCTGTCGATGCAGCGCGTCTCCGCCTACCAGCCGATGGCGGAGTCGATGCCGCAGATGCTGCGCGAGGAGGCCTTCCACCTCGCCACCGGCGTCGTGCCCTGGCGCCGCATGGTCGAGGACGCGGCGCGCGGCGAGGTGTGGACCTCGATGGAGACGCTGCAGCGGCATCTCAACAAGTGGCTGCCGCGCGGCCTCGAGATGTTCGGCCACGAGAAGGGCGGCGACACCAACGTCAAGTACGGCCTCAAGCCGATGAAGAACGGCGAGGCGCAGGACGCCTACTACCAGGAAGTCGCGAAGATGATTCGCGACCTCAACCTCCGCTTCGTGCGGGCGCGCAACCCCGAGCTCGACCACGCGCAGGCGGCGGCGGTGCTTGAGCGGCTGCTCGCCGGCGAGGTGGTGGAGGGGGTCGGCAAGCCCGAGGAGCTGCTGCGCATGCCGGCGAAGGAGTACTTCCGGCGCCGCGGCGAGCCGGCCTTTCGCCTCGTCGGCGTCGACGGCGAGGCCTTCGACGACGTCGAGTCGTACGTGAAGCACCTCGCGCGCACCCTGCCGGAGCAGTATCTCGCCGGCCGCGACTTCCAGGGCTTCGTCGAGCTGCTGCGCAAGCTCGCGGCGGGGGAGATCACCTTCAAGGAGGCGACCGTCGCGACGCCCAACCTGCGGCGCGTCGGCGGCGTCTGCCCGTGCAGCAAGTCGGTGCGCTGGGTGGTCGATGGGCCCACCAACGGGCACGGGCCCGGCGCCACCAGCGGCGAAGGGTAGCGTTCGCTAGCCCGCGGTTTGAGTTAGCCTTCGCTCCCGCGTGAGTCTGTTCACCAGCGTCGTCGTCCGCACGCTGCCCCTCCTGCCGCGCGCTCTCGTGTGGCGCGTGGCGCGGCGCTACGTCGCCGGGCCGTCGCTCGTCGACGCCGTAGCCACCGTGAAGCGCCTCAACGGCGAGGGCGCGATGGCTACCGTCGACGTGCTCGGCGAGGAGGTGAGCGAGCGCTCGCGCGCCGAGGCGGCGGTGGACGACTACCTCCGCGTTCTGGCGGCGATCGCCGCCGAGAAGCTCGACGCCAACGTCTCCATCAAGCCGACGATGTTCGGCTTGAAGATCGACGAGGGCTTCTGCGGCGAGCAGATCGAGCGGCTGGTGGTGGCGGCGCACGCGCAGGGCACCTTCGTGCGCATCGACATGGAAGACCGCACCACCACCGATGCCACGCTGCGCATCTACCGCCGGCTGCACGAACGCTACGGCAACGTCGGCGTCGTGTTGCAGGCCTACATGCGCCGCACGCTGCGCGACGTCGAGGAGCTGCCGAAGAGCGGCGCCAACGTGCGGATCTGCAAAGGCATCTACGTCGAGCCGCGCGAGGTGGCGTGGAAGGGATTCGACACTGTGCGTGAGGCGTTCGTGGCTGCCCTCGACAAGCTGCTGGAGAACGGCGTCTACGTCGGCATCGCCACTCACGACGAGTACCTGGTCTCGGCCGCGGTGGCGCTGCTCGACCGCCACCGCGTGCCGCGCGAGCGCTACGAGTTCCAGATGCTGCTCGGCGTCGAGGACGAGCTGCGGCGCATCCTCGTCGCCGGCGGCCACCGGCTGCGCGTCTACGTGCCGTTCGGCGAGGACTGGTACCTCTACTCGCTGCGGCGGCTGCGCGAGAACCCGGCGATCGCCGGCCACGTCACGCGGTCCGTGCTGGGCCTCGCGCCGCGCACCGGCTGAGCTCTGGACGTCTCAGCGGCGCAGGACGGCGACCCACACCGCGCGTGGATGCCCGCCGTCGTCCTCGGCGACGGCGACGCCGATGCCGACGCGGCGGAAGCCGGCGGCGAAGAGGTCGGCTTCGGTGCCGCGCGCGGTCGACATCGCCGCTTCCACGTCGGCGGCGTCGATCACCACGGTGAGACCTAGGCTGCCGAGCTGGCTCGCGCCGCGCGCCCTCTCCGGGTAGGTGACGCTGCCGCCGGCGTTGTCGCGGTTCACACCCATGATGCCGGGTTTGTCGACGCCGCGCTGCAGCCGTGAGGAGATGTCGGCGACGGTTTCGAGCGGCTCACCGGCGCGCAGGGCGGCCAGCAGAGCCGCGGCATGCTCGGCCGCGGCGCG
>DATNCU010000740.1:0-5682 GCA_035607145.1 Thermoanaerobaculia bacterium | reverse complement strand
GGCTCTGGGCGTAGATGGCCTGGATCAGGCTCTCCTTGGACGCGAAGTAGTAGTACGCGTTGCCGAGCGAGACGCCGGACTCGGCGGCGACGTCGCGCATGGTGGTGCCGCGCCAGCCGCGCTCGTGGAAGAGCCGTAGGGCGGTGTCGAGGATGCGCGCGCGCGTGCGCTCTCCCTTCGCCGTGGCGAGCTGCTCGTGCTTGGCGGCGGCGAAGCGGAGGCCGCGATCGGTCGTCGCCACGGTCACGCCCTCGGCCGCGTTCGGCGCGGTCATCGACGTTCCCGCCAGCGCCGGCAGAGGTCGACGGCCGCCGGGCCCCAGTCCGGATATTCGAAGGTGAAGCCGCTCGCGAGCAGCCGCTCGGGCACCACCCGCCGGCTCTTGAGGACGAGCTCGGTCTCGGTGCGGATCGCCAGCGCGCCGACGGTGAGCATGGCTTCGGTTGCCGGCAGCGCGAGGCGGGCGCCCCAGGCGACGCGCAGCGTGCCCATGAACTCGGCGTTGGGCAGCGGCTCGGGCGCCGCGACGTTGACCGGTCCGTCGATCTCTTCGTGCTCGATGAGCCAGTGAATCGCGCGCACGAGGTCGTGGTCGTGGATCCAGGAGACGAACTGCCGGCCGTCGCCCTGGCGGCCGCCGAAGCCCCAGCGCACCAGCCGCAGCAGGATGTCGAAGGCGCCGCCGTCGCTCGGGGCGAGGACGATGGCCGTGCGCATCAGCACGCGCCGCGTGGCGGGCAGCACCGCCTCGCGCGCGGCGCGCTCCCACGCCGTCGCCACGTCGATGCTGAAGCGCCAAGTGTCGGGCACGCGCACGTCGTGACCGCCAAGGATGCCCGTCGACTCGCCGTTGGCGGCGTCGTAGCGGTGGGCGTAGATGGTGGCGGTACTCGCTTGCAGCCATACTCGCGGCGGCCGGACTGCCGCCGCCATCGCCTGACCCAGCACGCGCGTGGAATGCACGCGCGAGTCCAGGATGTCGCGCCGGTTGGCCGCGCCGTACCGGCAGTTGACGCTGGCGCCGGCGAGGTTGACGACGACGTCGGCGCCTTCGAGCTCCGCGGTCCACGCGCCCTGCGTCTCACCGTCCCAGGCCACGACGCTCCATGGCGCCGGCGCGGGGTTGCGGCTCAGCACGACGACCTCGTGGCCTTCGCCGTGGAACGCCGGCGCGAGTACCTTGCCGACCTGTCCCGAACCACCGGGGATGACGATCTTCATGGCGGCGGCTCCCTTCGGTCGCGCTGTCGAACGCGAATTGAACGCGTTCAACTCAAGCTGACACTAGGACCGACCGGCTGCCCTGTCAAGCGGTTGCTCGCATTGCGAGCGCCCGCGTCACATCCGGCGATGTCGTCGCGTTACGCTGCGGATTCTTCCCGGAGGTCCGCCATGCGCCACGCACTCGCCGCCGCCACCTGCCTCGTCCTCGCCGCCGCTCCCCTCGCCGCCGCTCCGCGCAATCACACCTATTCGATCGTCGCCCGCGATCCGGTGACCGGCGACTTCGGCGTCGCGGTCCAGAGCCACTGGTTCCAGGTTGGGCCGGCGGTGCCATGGGTGGAAGCGGGCGTGGGCGCGGTGGCGACGCAGTCGTTCACCCGCGTCGACTACGGGCCGCTGGGGCTGGCGCTCATGCGCTCGGGGAAGACGGCCACCGAGGCGCTGGCGAGCCTGCTCGCCACCGACGCGCAGAAGGACGTGCGGCAGGTGGCGATGGTGGACCGGCAGGGCAACGTCGCCGCGTGGACCGGGCCGAAGTGCATCGCCGCTGCCGGTGATCGCCAGGGCAAGGCCTACTCGGTGCAGGCGAACCTGATGGAGAACCCGGGCGTGTGGCCGGCGATGGCCGCAGCGTACGAGTCGGCGAGCGGCGACCTCGCCGACCGGCTGCTCGCCGCGCTCGAGGCCGCCGAGCACGCCGGCGGCGACATCCGCGGGCGGCAAAGCGCGGCGCTCGTCGTGGTGCGCGCCGAGTCGACGGCCAAGCCGTGGGAGGACCGGCTCGTCGACCTCCGCGTCGACGACGCCGAAGCGCCGCTCGTCGAGCTTCGCCGGCTGCTGGTGCTCCACCGCGCCTACGCCGAGATGAACCAGGGCGACGAGGCGGCGGCTAAGGAGGAGTGGACGGCGGCGGTCGGCCACTACACCAAGGCGGCCCAGCTCGCGCCCGAGATCGCCGAGCTGCCATTCTGGGAAGCGGTCACCCTCTTCATGGCCGGCCGCGAGGACGAGGCGCTGCCGATCTTCGCCGCCGTCTTCGCGCGCGACGAGCGGTGGGCGAAGCTGGTGCCTCGGTTGCCCGCCTCGGGGCTACTGCCGTCGGATCCGGCGAAGATCGACCGCATCCTCGCCGTGAAGCCTCGGCACTGACACACGCGGCCCCGGCAAGCACGTAGTCCAAGTGCTGACAGTACAGCGACTTCGCTCGACGGCCGGCCGCGGCTCGTGTTAACGTTGCTTCGCTGATGGTGCCGGGCCGCTTGGCCCGCCCGTTGTCCACTTGGGATTGCACCGGGAGCTCCGTAGTAGAGGGAGCTCGAGATGGGCGTTGAGCTGACTCAGTGGACGCTGGTAAAGCCTGGCCGTCTGGGCGCGCCGAGCCGCGCCGCCGACGACTCGATCTGGCTCAAGGCACCGAGCGGCGAGATGCAGCGACTGCCGCTCGCGAGTCTCACTCCCGAAGTGCGCAGCTTCGTCGCCGAGCTGGCGAGCGGCTCGAAGGTCCCGAAAGAGATCCTCGGCGACATCCTCGCCGCGCGTGAGGTTGCCGCGTCCGCGGAGCGCGCCGCCGAGCGCCCGTGGACGCTGCACCACGTCGACATCGCGGACGGCCTCTACGTCTTCCTCAATCCGCCGCCGGTGCGCGGCGCGCGGCCGGTGGCGTTCTCGCTCGAGCGCCTGGCGCCGGCGCAGCGTCTGGAGCTCGAGCTCGCCGCTCCCGGCGATGCGGTGCCCGAGGACATCATCGCCGCTCTGCGCGGCGAGTCGGCGGCCAGCCTGCCCGGCGCCGAGCCCGGCGGCCGCGCGGACCGTCCGCCCCACCGGTAGAGCCGGCTTTCGCGGTCCGGTTGCGATGAAACCTTGACAGCGCTCCCGCGTAGATGTCAGTGTACTAGCACGATGCAGGTGCACTAGCACAACTGGGAGAACGCGAGCGCATGACCGACACCCTCGACGACCTCGGACGCCGCGAGCGCCAGATCATGGACATCCTCTTCCGCCGCGGCCAGGCGACGGCGGCGGAGGTGCTCGGCGACCTGCCCGACCCGCCGAGCTACTCCGCCGTACGCGGCATGCTGCGGCTGCTCGAGGAGAAGGGGCACGTCGAGCACGAATGGTCGGGCCCCCGTCACGTCTTCCGGCCGACGGGCGACCTCGGCGAGGTGCAGCGCTCGGCGGCGCGGCACCTGCTGCGCACGTTCTTCAACAACTCGATGGAATCGGCCGTGGCGGCCATGCTCGGCGCCGGCGAGAAACCGCCGACCGCCGAAGAGCTGCGGCGCCTTGGCCAACTGATCGAACAGGCCCGTCGTCGCAAGGGAGGCAGTCGATGAGCTCCGCACTCGTTCTCGCGCTCGTGCTCAAGGTGACGTTGGTGCTAGCGGCGGCGTGGGCGCTCGCCGCGCTGCTGCGGCGGCGTAGCGCGGCGGCGCGGCACGACGTCTGGATCGCGGCGCTGCTCGCCGCGGTCGCGCTCGTGGCGCTCGCGCCGCTGCTGCCGGCGCTCGAGCTGCCGTGGGTGCCGGCCGCGCTCGGCGATGCGCGCGGGCACGAGCTCGCGGCGAGCGATCTTTCGGCAACCGTACCGAACGGTGACGGCCCGGCCGCAGCGGATCCGCGGCAGCCGATCAGCGCCGCGGACGCGCAGTCGCGAATCGCAACCCGTCCCGCGCCCCTCGCTGCGGAGAGCGGCCACCCGTTGGCAGCGTTCGCCGCCACCGCAGGGCGGGCGCTCGGCGCCGCCTCGTGGCCCCTAGTGCTGTGGGCCGCGGGCATCGCCACCGTCCTGCTCTGGTGCCTCGCGGGCCACCTCGGTCTGCGACGCCTTGCCCGCATCGCGACGCCGCTCGACGACGAATCGTGGCGCACGCTGCTCGCCGAGACCGCTGACGCCGCGGGCGTGCGCCGGCCGGTCCGCCTTGGCGCGAGCGCTGCGGTCGGCACGCCCGTGACCTGGGGTGCCTGGCGTCCCGTCGTCGTGCTCCCGGTCGACGCCGCGAGCTGGCCCCTGGAGCGCCGCCGCGCCGCGCTGCTGCACGAGCTCGCGCACGTGGCACGGCACGACTACCTCGCGCAGCTCGCCGGCACCGCCGCGTGCGCGCTCTACTGGTTCCACCCCGCGGCGTGGATGGCGGTGCGGCGCCTGCGCCTGGAGAGCGAGCGCGCCTGCGACGACCGCGTGCTGGCGAGCGGCGCCTCGCCGGCTGACTACGCGGCGCAGCTGCTCGCGGTGGCGCGCGGCGCGAGCGCGCTGCGCACCGCCGGAGCGGCGGTGGCGATCGGCATGGCGCGGCCCTCGACGCTCGAAGGACGCCTGCTCGCCGTGCTCGACGAGTCGATGCCTCGGCGCACGCTGGCGCCGCGTGCGCGTCTCGCCGTGGCAGTCGCCGCGGCGCTACTCATCGTTCCGTTCGCCGCGCTCACTCCAGTGGCGCGCGGCGAGGTCGCCGCGGACACCGTTCCCGGAGGCAAGCCACCCGATGTCTCCGTCCATCCATCCGGCGGCGGCCGCGTCGGGGTGCGCGCCAGCGCTCCGCTTCCCACCGGCGCAGGAAACAGCGGCAAGGACTGGCGGCCGCAAGCGACGTCCGCAGATCCATCCGAGGCAATCAATGAGTCCGTCGCCGCGTCGCCCGGCGAGGAGCTGTTCCTCGACCTCGAGACCGGCGCCGGCGTCGCCATCACCGGTTGGGACGAGTCGCGCGTCGAGGTACGCGGCCGGCTCGGCGGTCAGGACTGGCGCGACTCGCGCGTCGAGGTCGGACGCGGCGAAGGCGGCGCTCGCGTGCACCTGTGGCCGGAGCGGCGCTCGGGCTCGCAGTCGACCTCGCACCGGCTCACCATCCGCGTGCCGCGGCGCTTCGACGTGCGCCTGCGCTCCTCCGGCGGCGATCTCTCGATCGACGGTGTCGAGGGCCGCTTCGAGGGCAGCACCGGCGGTGGCGACATCACCCTCACCCACTTGCGGGGCAGCGCCCACCTCTCGACCGGCGGCGGCACCGTGCGCGTCGACGACTGCCACCTGGAGGGCTCGGTGAAGACCGGCGGTGGACCGATCACGCTGTCGCGCGTCTCGGGCGGCCTGCGCGGCACCTCGGGCAGCGGACCCGTCGTCTACCGCGAACCGGCCGAGGGTGAAGGCGAAGAGGGCGAGACCGGTAGCCTCGAAGACCTCGAGCTCGACGCCCACGACGGCGACGTCGACCTCGAGGGAATCGACGGCGAGGCGCCGCGCGCGACCGGGCGCCTCAACATCAGCCGTGCCGGCGGCGACGTGCGCCTCGGCGGCGCCCCCGACGGTGCCGTCATCCACACCGGCGGCGGCGAGATCGTCGTCGGCCGCTCGGCCGGCTTCGTCGACGCCCACACCGGCGGCGGCGACGTGACGATCGGTCCCGTCGCGGGCTCGGTGCGCGCGGGAACCGGTGCCGGCCGCGTCGAGGTGACGCTGATCGACGC
>DATNCU010000729.1:0-2925 GCA_035607145.1 Thermoanaerobaculia bacterium | reverse complement strand
CGAGCTCAAGAAGAAGTACCTGCCGCGCTGCGCCAAGGGCGAGATCTCGGCCTTCGCGCTCACCGAGGTAGAGGTGGGCTCCGACCCGGCGCGCCTGACCACCACCGCCGAGCTCTCCGCCGACGGCAGCGAGTACGTCATCAACGGCCGCAAGCTGTGGTGCACCAACGGCACGCTGGCGAAGCTGCTGGTGGTGATGGCGCGCGACCCCAACACGAAGAAGATCAGCGCCTTCGTCGTCGAGACGGCGTGGGCGGGCGTCAAGGTCGAGTACCGCTGCCGCTTCATGGGGCTCAAGGCGCTCGCCAACGCCGTCATCAGCTTCACCGACGTGCGGGTGCCGGCCGAGAACCTCATCGGCAAGGAGGGTCAGGGGCTCAAGATCGCGCTGACCACTCTCAACGACGGCCGGCTGTCGATCCCCAACGGCTCGGTCGGCGCCGCCAAGCTGGCGCTGCGGATCTGCCGCGCCTGGAGCTCGCAGCGCGTGCAGTGGGGCAAGCCGGTCGGACGCCACGAGGCGATCGCTCACAAGATCGCCGACATGGCGGCGACCACCTTTGCCATGGAGTCGATGGTGCGCGTCACCACCTGGATGGCCGACCAGGGCAACTTCGACATCCGCCTCGAGGCGGCGGCGTCGAAGGAGTGGAACAGCTGCCGCACCTGGGAGATCGTCGACGACACCATGCAGATCCGCGGCGGCCGCGGCTACGAGACCGAGCGCTCGCTGCAAGGGCGCGGCGAGGCCCCCATCGGCGTCGAGCGCATGATGCGCGACTACCGCATCAACAAGATCTTCGAGGGCAGCTCGGAGATCATGCACCTGTTCATGGCGCGCGAGGCGGTGGACAAGCACCTCGACGTCGCCGGCGCGCTGATCGACCCCAAGAAGTCGGCCAACGAGAAGACGCAGGCGTTCCTCGCCACCATCCCGTTCTACGCCAGCTGGTACCCGAGCCGCTGGCTGGGCTGGGGACGGTGGCCGCGCTACGGCGAGTTCGGCCAGCTGGCCTGGCACCTGCGCTTCGTCGAGCGCAGCACGCGCAAGCTCGCGCGCGAGATCTTCCACGGCATGCTGGTGCACCAGGCGCGGCTGCAGAACAAGCAGGCCTTCCTCTTCCGCGCCGTCGACGTCGCCAACGAGCTGTTCGCGATGGCCGCGTCGGTGACGCGCTCGTACGCGCTGACGCGTCAGGGCGCCAGCACGGCGGAGAGCGCCGAGCAGCTCGCCGACCTCTTCTGCCGCAACGCGCGGCGCAAGGTGCGGCGGCTGTTCCGCGACCTGTGGAGCAACGACGACTCCTTCAAGTACTCGGTGGGCAAGGCGGTGCTCGACGGCGACCACGCCTGGCTGGAGCACCTGCTCATCGGCCTCCACGGTCACGTGCCGATCCCGCGGCCGCCGGTCGAGGCGCCAGCGGAGGCTCCGCGGCCTGCCGAGGAGCCGGTGCCGGCGGCGGCGCGGGCCGCGGCGACGGTCTAGCTCAGCTCAGCTCAGTTTTGCCCCGGCACGTACGGGGTGGCGAGCTGGACCTGCAGCAGGTTGTAGACCTCGCTGACGCCGTCCACCGTGGACACCTCGTCGAGCACGTCGTCGAGCTCGTCGGGCGGCACCGCGCCGCGCAGGGTGACTCGGGTGCCCTCGGCGATGACTGCGATGGCGCCCGGGTTGGTGGCGACGCGGCCGAGCCGTGCCCGCACCTTGGCCTCCAGCGTGCGGCCGTTGTCGCGGTGCAGGTGCAGGCGCGCGCGCACCGCCGCGGCGAGGCTGCGCGAACGGTCGAGGATGCCGCTTGCCTCGCTGGGTCCTTCGCCACGCTCGTCTCGCGCGCCGCTCGTACCCGCGAGCAGACGGCGGAGCGTGCCGCGCCGCCGATAGCCGCTTGCCGGGTCGAAGAGGTACATCAACCCGGCGCCGAGCGCGGCGCCGGCGGCGAGGATACCGGCGCCGACTACGAACGACCTTTCACGCGCCGGCTTCGCGAGCGCGGAGAGGTCTGGCGTCACCATGCTCGCCGCCGAGTGCAATCGACGTGCCTCGCCGGCGTTGCCCGCGGCGTCGGCGCCGCGCGTGCTCCCGCGTGCTCAGCCGGCGCTGCGGCGCGTTCCCGCGGCCGGCAGCTGCGGTGCCGGCAGACCGGCGTAGCGGTTCGCCATCGCCTGGTTCACCGCCGCCACCTCGCGCACCAGCTTCTCGGCACCGGCGTGGTCGCCGCTGAGCTCCAGCGCGTGCGCCCACTGCAGGCGGTTGTACATCTTGAAGATGCCGTCGTTGAGGCTGCGGTACTGCATCTCCGCGTCGGTCTTCGCGAAGTCACGTAGCGCGCCGGCGAGATCGCCCTCGGCTATCTCGCGGATGGCGGCCTCGTGAGGCAGCACCGGGTTGGCGCGCGTCACGTAGCGGCTGCGCTGCTTGGCCTCGAACGCCTCGATCTCTCGCGCCAGCGCCAGGTCGCCGGAAAGCACCGCCGCCAAGTGGGGGAGGATCGCTCCCGTCTGATGCTCCTGGATGCACGGCTCGTGGAAGATCGCGGCGAGCCGCTTCCAGTCGCGCGCCAGGTAGCGCTGCCAGACGTCGACGAAGCAGCGGATGCTGGCGACTCTTTCCCGCTCGCAACCGTTCTTCTCCATCCGGGCGAGCAGCGGGCCGAAGCGCTCCGGGTGGCCGGAGAAGCGGGCGACCTCCACCAGGTTGAAGTACGAGGTGCAGAAGTCGGGACGGATGCGCAGCGCCGCCTCGAGCTCGCGCTGCCCCTCGTCGAAGCGGCCGGTGAGCACGAGCAGCTCGCCCAGCGAGTCGCGGGGGTTGGCCTGGTCGGGGGCGACGAAGCGGTAGGTGCGGAAGCGGTCCTCGGCCTGTGCGAAGCGCCCGGGCGCCATCGACAGGTAGCCCATCTTGTTCTGCGCGTCCACCCAGTTGGG
>DATNCU010000728.1:0-3117 GCA_035607145.1 Thermoanaerobaculia bacterium | reverse complement strand
CATCCGCGACACCAGCTCGGCCGACATCGCCCGCGCCGACTTGACGGTATCGAAACGCGGCAGCAGCACGAAGGCGAGGACGAGCTCGAGCGCGCCCATGCCGGCCGCCAGCGCCACCGCCGCGCGCGGCAGCCGCCCCTGCCGCGCCCACCACCAGGCGAGCGCCGCGGCGAGCAGCAGCGGCAGCAGCGACGCCGCGACCGTCCACACGAAGCGGTCGCCGCCGAGCGCCGCCGCTTCCGCCCGCCCTCGTCCTCCGATTGCGACCGCTGCCACCATCAGCAAGACCAACAGCGCGAATCCCGCGAACGGCCACACCGCCCAACGCCGCCGCGCCGGCCACAGCGCCGCGAGCCGATCGAGCGCCGCGCCCACCAGCAGCGCCATCGCCGCGTACATCGTCAGCACGTAGACGTCGCGCTTCGCCGGCGAGAGGCTGAAGAAGACGACGGTGACGATCGCCCACGAAGCCCACAGCCGCACGCCGCTGCGCTCGCGCCCACCCAAGCCGCGCGTCGCCACCACCGCCGTCGGCAAGAACAACGACCACGGCAGGAACTCGGGTGGGATGACGGTGAGGTAGTAGTACCAGGGCGCCCGGTGGTGCCACGGGTTGGCGTAGCGGGTCACGTTCTGCCGCAGCACGATCTGGTCGAGGTAGGCGCGCCCGCCGGCGAGCCCCGCCGGCACCAGCCAGGCGAGCGCCACCGCCGCCACCACCAGCACGCCGCGGCCGAGGCGCAGCTGCCGGATCTCGCCGCGCTCGCCGTTCCACAGCAGGAAGGCGACGACAGCGATGAGCGGCGGCAGCCACCCCGCCGGCCCCTTGGCGAGGATGGCGAGCCCGCCCGCGAGGTGCATCAGCCAGTAGCAGCGCGGCCGCGACTCGGTGTAGCCGCGCACGAACCACCACAGCTGCAGCGCCACCAGGAAGGCGAGCAGCATGTCGATCTGCCCGAAGCGCGCCTGCCACATCACCTTGAAGCAGGTGGCGAAGGCGGCCGCGCCGAGCAGCCCCGCGCGCCGGCCGTGGAAGCGCCGGCCTAGCCGGTAGACGAGCAGCACCGCACCGATGCCGGCGAGCGCCGAGGGGAGCCGCGCCGCCGTCTCGTCGACCTCGCCGGTCAGCAGCGAGGCGCCGTCGATGAGCCAGAACAACAGCGGCGGCTTCTGCGTGTAGATGGCGCCGTTGAGCCGCGGCAGCGCCCACGAGCCCGCGCCGCGCATCTCGCGCGCCACCTCGGCGTAGCGGGCCTCGTCGGGGTTCCACAGGTCGCGCCGGCCGAGACCGGGGAGGAAGAGCAGCGCCGCCGCGAGCGCTAACAGCAGCAGGTCGCGGCGCAGGCCGGGCTCGGCGAACACGGCGCGCATCCTACGTCGTCGGACGGTCGCTACAATCCGCCCGGTGAGCGCCGCCTCGCGCCGCGTGGCACGCCTCTTCGGCCCCGAGCAGCGCGCGCTCGCGGTCGCGCTGCTCGTCGTTGCCGGCGCCTGGCTGTTCGCGGCCGTCGCTTGGGCAGCGCTCCACGGCTACAGCCGCTCGCTCGACGAGGCCGCTCTGCGCGCCTTGCGCGATCCGCAGGCGCCCGAGCACCTGCGCGGCCCGGTGTGGCTCGCCGATGCGGCACGCGACGTCACCGCGCTCGGCAGCCACGCGGTGATCGTGCCGCTGCTGCTCGCGACGGTCGGTTTCCTGCTGCTACTGCGCAAGCCGGCGATGGCGCTCGCGATGATCTTCGCCGGCAGCGGCGGCATCTTCCTCGAGAGCGCCCTCAAGGGCATCTTCGTGCGGCCGCGACCGCAACTCGTACCGGCGCTCGTCCACGTGAGGAGCACCAGCTTCCCCAGCGGTCACGCGCTGCTCTCGGCGGCGGTCTACCTGTCGATCGCGATGATCGCGGTGCGGCTGGTGCCCAATCGCCGCGTCCGGCTCTACGTGCTGGCAGTCGTGGCGGCGCTGGTCGCGCTCATCGGCACGAGCCGCGTCGTGTTGGGCGTCCACTACCCCACCGACGTCGTCGCCGGCTGGCTGGCCGGTGGCATCTGGGCGCTGCTCTGCGGCCTCGCCGCGCGGACGCTGCAACGCCACGGCGCCGTCGAGCCGCCGGGGTTGCCGCCGAAGCTTGCCGGCGACGCTGGTCCGCCACCTGAAGTCAGCGGCAGCTCGCGCGTGGCGCGCGATGTCAGCGCCGATTCGCCCGCGTCGCGCGGGCCAGCAGCTCCTCGGCGCTGAGCCGCGACAGCGCGCCCAGCGCCGCCTCCCACGCCCCATCGCCGCAGAGGCCGGCGATCATCGCCTCCTCGTGAGCCTCGACGAGCGCGGCGCGACAGGCCTCGCGCACCGCGAGCGCCAGCGCACCGGGCTCGAGCGACGGCGGGTCCGATGAGGGACCCGAGCTACCAGGAACGGCGCGGTCCGCCGCCGCCGCCACCGCGAGGCTCGCGAGGCCGCGCCTCGTTCACCTTCAAGGCGCGGCCGCCCAGGGTGTAGCCGTTGAGCGCACCCACCGCGGAGTCGGCGTCCTCCTCGTCCATCTCGACGAACCCGAAGCCGCGCGGCTGCCCGGTCTCGCGGTCGTTGATCAGCGAGCAGGAGTGGACGCGCCCGTGCTGCTCGAACAGCTCGCGGACCTCATCCTCGGTGGCGCTGAACGGAAGGTTGCCCACGTACAGCCTCTTCATCGCTCCTCTCCAAGTTAAGGGGGCGTCAGGCGGGGAAGGCCTTCGGTCGGGGGGAAACGACCACTGCCGGCAAGGGCCCGGAGACCAGGGGGACTGCAACCATCGGAGGACAGGTAAGTGCTAGATCGATGATAACACAAGCAACTGGAAAGGGTTCCGCAAGGTGTGCGCGGAGCCGCCGCCTCAGCCGGGCGGCGGGGGCGCCGCGATCTTGCCCACCGCCAGCACGCCGATCACTTGCCCGGCGCTGCGGATCGGCACTGCGATGTAGACCATGTCGAGGCCGCTCACCGGGTCGCGCTCCGTCTTCGAGACGAACAGCGCGCCGGCACCGCCGCCGTAAGCACCGGTGAACGGCTCCTCGTCGCCTTGCCAGTAGTCGTTCGTGCGCTCGGTCATGCACACCAGCGCGCCCTGGTGATCGGTGACGTAGGC
>DATNCU010000717.1:0-2983 GCA_035607145.1 Thermoanaerobaculia bacterium | reverse complement strand
TCGCCGGCTGCCAGGCGCCGGCGCCGATGGAGAACGTCGCCTCGCGCAGCGGGTTGCCGGCGTCTTCGATCTCGACGAGCAGGCGGTCGCCGTCGCGCTTCACGCTCGCGAGGCGCGGCGGCGTGTGGTCGACCACCACCGGCTCGCTCACCCGCGCGTCGCGCAGCGCGTCGGCGGGGCGCTCGTCGGTGCCGTCACTCGCCGCGAGGCGGAAGCGGTAGACGCCGTCGGGGAGCGCCGTCTCGTCGAAGCTGTAGTAGTTGTCGGTGAGGTCGGCGACCATCGGCAGCCAGCCCGCGGGCGCCTCGTCGGCCGCGCGCGCAGCACCCGAGCCCGACGTGCCGGCGCCGTCGGTGCCGTGACCATCGGTGCCGTGGCCGTTGGTCCCGTGCCCGTTCGTGCCGCCGGTTACGGCCGGCGAAGTCATCGCACCAGCCGCCTCCGGCCGGAACGACAGCGAGTACGTGAGCCCGTCGCTGTTGGGGTCCTCGGCCTTCCAACGCAGCGTGCGGTAGCCCTGCTTCCACAGCGTCTTCAGGCGGTCGTCGCCGCCGTCGCTGCTCTCCTCGAGGGTGGTGAAGATGCCGTCGCGGTTGGGGTGCGCCGGCTCGTACGACTGGCCGCCGGGGTTGAAGTTGAAGGCGACGAGGATCTGACCGGGATCCATCGCCTGGAGCTGGGTGATGCGCGGCGCCAGGTTCGTTTGCAGGTAGGAGACCTCGGCGCCGGCGAGCTGCGGCGAGGCGCCGCTGCTCTCCGCCTTCGCCTCCAGCCGCCACTGGAAGTAGCGCCCCGAGGGCACACCGGCAAGCGCGATCTCGCTGCCCGGTTCGGCCGAGCGCACCGGCGTCCACGGCGACCAGGTGGCGTCGGGCTCGGCGGCGATGCCGCTGCGGAAGGCGAAGCCCAGCGTGGTGCCCACGGGCTGCTCGCCCATCCAGCGGAAGGAGCCGAAGCGGGCGATCTGTTTGGCGTCGAGCACCGGGCTGGTATAGCCGCCCTGCCGGCGCGTGGCGTCGGTCGTGTAGAACGCCGCCGCGTTGGTGGTGGCGAAGGCGAGGCGGTCGCGTTCCGGAAGTCCAGGCAGCAGCGCCATCACCTGCCGCTCCTCGACGTCGCCCTCGAGCACGAGGTCGGTGCCGCGCAGGCTGAACAGCTTGCCCTCGAGGCCGGTGCCGACCCACAGCCGGTCGCCCTGCCAGAGCAGCGAATGCACGGTGTCGTCCTGCAGGCGCGCTGCGGTGGTGACAGCGCCCGACGAGTCGATGTGCAGCAGCTCCGAGCGCGGGCCGCCGAAGCCGGGCGGCCGCGTGCCCACCGGC
Organism: Thermoanaerobaculia bacterium; assembly: GCA_035607145.1. Taxonomy (GTDB): domain Bacteria; phylum Acidobacteriota; class Thermoanaerobaculia; order Multivoradales; family JAIOJS01; genus DASYQD01. Next base: position 1,661 of record DATNCU010000717.1, on the reverse strand, counting down.
TGCGCCCCGGCGCCGGGGGCGCTCACCTCGACGGTGGCATCGCCCTGATCTCCCTGCTCGCCTTGCCCCTGCCCTTGCTGCTGCCCCTGCTTCTGCTGTTCCTTGGCGCCGATCGCGGTCGCGGCAGCCGGCGCCGCGAGCGGCACCGGGCTCGCCTCGGAGGCGACGGCTGCCGCCCACGCATCGCCATTCGCGCCGGCGACGATGGCCACCACCTCGGGCTCGACGGCGTCGAAGAGGGTGCGCGCTTCCCCCTTCGATGTCAGCCGCACGATGCGCCCCTCGCCCGCGGTGCCGGCGAGAAGGTCGCCGTTCGGCAACAGCGCCAGCGAACGCACGTGGGTGTCGCCGGCGTCCCACATCACCTCACCCTTGCCGGGTTCCGAGGCGCCTTTGGCCGGCGGCCGCACGCGGAAGAGCTTGCCCTGCGTGCCAGTGGCCACCAGCAGGTCGCCGTCCTTCGTGCCGAGGAGCTGCCAGATGTAGGTCTGCTTGGGCTCGAACCACACGGTTGCGGCGGGCGCCTTGCCCGTCGCGTCGGCCTTGGCATCTTTCGAATCCGCGGCGAGGCGGTAGACCTCGCCGTTCGGCGACGAGCCGGCGAAGACGTTGCCTTTGGCATCGACCCACACCGCGAAGACCTCGGGCTCCGCGGCGGCGAAGAGCTCCTTCACCTTGCCGTCGCGCCCGACCAGCAGCACCTTGCCCGAGTTCCCGGTGCCCACCACCCAGCCGTCCGGGTGCGGTGCGGCGCTGAGCACGAAGGGCTCGGCGAGCGCGGTCAGCCGCTCGGCCTTCGGCGCGAGGCGCAGCGTGCCGAGCGAGTCGACGCTCATGCCGTCGAGCTGCCCGCGCAGGAAGGCCTGCTGCGATTGGAGGCGGAAGAGCTTCACCTCCGAGGCGACAGCGACTGAGGTGCAGGCGAGCGAGGCGGCGACGAACCACGATGCCGTACGACGCTTCACTGACCGCTACCCCCTTCCACCGTCACCGTCCACCACCACCGTCACCTCTCCCCCGTCGACCACCGCCGGCGCTTCCTCACCCGCGCCGGGCTGCGTGCCCGGCTCGGCTGCCGGCGCGCCTTCGCCGGTCATCGGCGTTCGCCGCACCACGTTGAGGTCGATGCGCACCGCGCCCTCCACCGGGAACGGCACGCGCTCGCTCTCCTGCTGCGCCAGCGTCAGCGGCAGCGCCACCGCCGACTGCGACGACGCCGCCGACCACACCGAGCGCAGCGAGCCCGGCAGCCGCGGCAGCACCTCGCCGGCGACGGCAAGGCCTTCGCCGGAGTAGACGCCGAGCGCCACCAGGTCGCGCCGCGAGTGGAACTCGCGCACCAGCTCGAGCGCCTGGTCGAGTCGCACCGGTGCCGCGGGCTCGAGCGCCATGCGCACCGAGTCGAGCGTCACGCCGTCGCCCACCAAAACCGAGTAGCGCCCCGCCGGCAGGTCCTTGGGCAGCGACAGCGTGAGATCGCGCCGCACCGGCTCGCCGCGCCACGGCACGAGGTCGAGATGGAGGTTCACCTTCTCGCCCGGGTGCAGCTCGGTGCGGTCGGCGTAGCCGCCGACGAGGGCGGCGGTGCGCGGCGTCGGGTGCTGGGTGAGCCGCACGTCCACTTTGCGCAGGTCGACCTGCGCGAAGCCGTTGTTGAAGAA
>DATNCU010000707.1:0-4669 GCA_035607145.1 Thermoanaerobaculia bacterium | reverse complement strand
GGAACGGTAGACGCCCCACTTCTCCTTCGCCTCGACCAGCGCCCACAGGCGGTTGGGGTTGGTGGGGGAGAGGGCGAGGCCGATGCGGCCGAGCGTCCCTTCCGGCAAGCCCTCGCTGAGCTTGCGCCAGGTGTCGCCGCCGTCGATCGACTTGTAGATGCCACTGCCGGGGCCGCCGGAGATCGCCGTCCACGGCTGGCGCAGCGTCTCGTAGGTGGCGGCGTAGAGGATGCGCGGGTTGGCGGCGTCCATCACCAGGTCGACCGCGCCCGCCTTGTCGCTCACGAACAGCACCTTGCGCCAGCTGCGGCCGCCGTCGACGCTGCGGTAGACGCCGCGCTCGGGGTTGGGACCGAAGGCGTGGCCGAGGGCGGCGACGTAGACGACGTTGGGGTCCTTGGGGTGGACCCGGACCTTCGCGATGTGCTGGGTCTCGGCGAGGCCGACGCGGTGCCAGGTCTCGCCGGCGTCGGTCGACTTGTAGACGCCGTCGCCGGGCGACACGTTGCCGCGCAGGCAGCCCGAACCCATGCCCACGTAGACGACGTTGGGGTCGGAGGGCGCCACTGCGATGGCGCCCACCGAGGCGGTGCGGAAGGCGTCGCCGGCGCGCTCGCGCGTCGGCTCGAGCTTCTTCGGCGGGGCTTGGAAGAACTCGGAGAGCGCCGTGCCGGGGGCCACCTCGCCCATGACCGTCGGCGGCGCGTAGGGCTTCTCCTCCTGCACGCGGTCGGAGACGTTGCGCCAGGTGGCGCCGCCGTCGGTGGTTTTCCACACGCCGCCGCCGGTGGTGCCCATGTAGAAGGTGCGCGGCTGCCCCGGCACGCCGGTCACCGCCGTGGAGCGGCCGCCGCGGAAGGGGCCGACGAGTCGGAAGTCGAGGGCCTGGAAGGTGGCCTCGTCGTACGGCGCGGCGGCCGCGGGCGAATCGACGAGCGGGAGCGCGGCGGCGACGAAGGCGAAGGCGAGCGCGAGCCGCGACACGACGAGGCGCTGGCGTCGGTGCATGGTCCCCTCCGGTTTGAGCGTGGGGCGGGCGTCGCGCGGTGGCTGTGGTGGCGGTTTGGCGCGCCCGCCGGACGGATTGCGCGATCTAGTTGAATCGAATCGCGCCATGACCGTCAAGCCCACTGTCAAACCGTTCATCGCTTCCAACGCTCCGGCGCTGGTACGGTGCCGCGCCGTGTCGCACCCCGGTCGCGCCATCGCTGCTTCGGTCGCGCTGTCTGCGCTCGCGCTCGGTGCGGTACCGCTCGTGGCAGCGAGCACGACGGTGACCGTGGACCCCTACGGCAACCGCCACCCGATCAATCCGCTCATCTTCGGTGTCAACTTTGGCGACCCGGCGCGGATGAGCGTGGTGCCCTACACGCTCAACCGCTGGGGCGGCAACTCGACGACGCGTTACAACTGGAAGGTCGACGTCAACAACACGGCGAGCGACTGGTTCTTCATGAACGTGCCGCACTGGCCCGACGCCGGCGACCCGGCGCCGTACGACCTCAACAACCTGCCCAACGATTCGACAGCCGACCGCTTCGTGCTGCGCTCGCGCGCGGCCGGCGCCCAACCGCTGCTGACCGTGCCGACCATCGGCTGGACGCCGAAGTCGACCGGGCTCACCATCGTCCAGGCGCGGCAGAAGCGCTGGGGCGCTTCCGTCGAAGCGTACGGAACGCAGGAAGACGACGAGTGCACCAACGCCTGTCAGTTCGATCCCAACTGCCACGACTGGTGTATCGACGACGCCGGCAACGGCTGCGTCCCTGACGGCAACCCCAACCAGCGTTGCGCCGCGGGGTTCGTCGCCAACCTCGGCACCAGCCCGACGGCGACCTCGGAGGCGATCGGCACCAGCTTCGTCACCGACTGGATGAGCCACCTCATCGCCCAGGCGGGCCTCGCCGCCGCCGGTGGGGTGCGCTTCTACGCGCTCGACAACGAGCCCGGCCTCTGGCACTACACCCACCACGACGTGCACTCCGGCAAGCTCACCTATGACGAGCTGTGGACGCAGCGCACGGTGCCCTACGCGACGGCGATCAAGGCGCGCGATCCGGGCGCCAAGGTGCTCGGTCCCGACTCATGGGGGTGGTGCGACTACTTCACCTCCGCCGCCGACGACTGCAACTACTGGAGCGGCGCCGACCGCGCCGCGCACGGCGGCACCGACCTGCTGCAGTGGTACCTCGAGCGCGTCTGCGCCAGCCCGCTGCCGAGCGGTGCGAAGCTCGTCGACTACCTCGACATCCACTACTACCCGCAGGGCAGCTGCGTCGACGGCCTGGGCTGCGACGAGGCGACGGCTGAGGACGCGAGCCACTCCGCACGACGGCTGCGCGCGCTCAAGGAGCTCTACGATCCGACGTGGCACTCGGAGGACTGGATCGGCGTCGACCTCGACGCGGTCATCAACCTGGTGCCGCGCATGAAGGCGCTCATCGCCGGCAGCTGCCCCGGGCTCGGCCTCGCCGTCACCGAGTACCGCTGGGGTCCCGACGAGGGCGAAAGCGCTGCCCTGGCGCAGGCCGAGGCGCTGGCGATCTACGGCCGCGAGGGCGTCGACCTCGCCACCCGCTGGGTGGCACCCGAGACCGGCACGCCGACCGAGGACGCCTTCCGCTTCTTCCTCGATTACGACGCCAACCCCGCCAACGGCTTCCAGCAGGTGCTCGGCGACAGCGGCCGGGTGGTGCAGACCGTGGGCAACCCCGACGGCGTCGGCGTCTACGCCGTGCACTCGGCGGGCGGACAGCTCTTCGTGCTGCTCTTCAACCACGACACCGTGCCGAGCACGGCAACGGTGAATTTCGCCGTGCCGGTGGGCGGACCGGCGACGCTCTGGCGCTTCAACCCCGCCGCGCCTTCGCGGATCACCAACGCCGGCTCCGCGGCAGTGGCAGCGAACGGGATGAGCCTCACCGCGCCGCTCAACCTGCCGGCGCGCACGGCGACGCTCGTGATCGTCTCGCTGCCGAGCGGCCTGCCGTTCCGCGACGGCTTCGAGACCGGCACCACGGCGAAGTGGGTCCACTGACCCCACCCTGACCTCTAGCGGGTCTTCAATCGATCGCGCACCCGGCCGTCGCAGCGGTCGACGGCGAACAGCGGCGGCCCCGCTCGCGCCTCGCGCAGGATGACGACGACGCTGGCGGGTGGGGCCGATGCCGGCGGCACGTCGAGCAGGTCGACGACGCAAGGGCCCTGCTGCCGCGGCCGCCGCGACTGCTGCCAGAGGATGGCGCCGACGTAGAAGCGGCTCTCGCGCGAGTTGTCGCCGCCGCGCCCGCGTCGCAGCTTGCCGGGTGTGACGAAGCGCGCTTCGGGAAGAGAGCGCGAAACTTCCCACAGCCGCCCGGCGAGGGTGCGGTACTGCGGCTCCCGCGGCCAGATGTCGCGCACCGGCAGGCGCCAGACCGCCGTCGCCACCACCAGGGCGAGAAGGGCTGTCCGCACCCACGGCCGCGGCGAGACCGCCGCCGCAATTCGCCACGCCGCGACCCCCAGCAGCAGGGCGAGGCCGGGGTAGCTGAGGTAGGGATACCAGGGCAGCTTGCTCGCCGACAGCGTCGCCAGCAGCGGCGCGGCGATCGCCCAGGCGAAGAGGCAAAGCGCGTCGTGGCGCTCGCGCTGCGGATCGGCGAGCGGCCGGCGCCACGCGACGAAGGCGGCGACGACGGGCAGCACCAGCAGCGGGCCGAAGTCGGCGGCGATGGTGGTGGCGTAGTAGCCGGGGCCTTCCAAGTTGCCGATGTGCCCCTGCAGCCTGCGGGCGTACTGCTGGAGGAGCAGCCGCCGGCCGACCGCGTCCCACGAGAAGTTGGCGGCGAGCACCGCCAGCCAGAGCAGGTAGGCGGCGCTCCACACGCCCACCAGCAGGCCGGCGGTAAGGGCGAGGCGCGGCGTCCCGACGCCGGCGCGGCGCGCGGGCAGCTCGGTGACGAGCAGGTAGAAGAGCAGCACCGCGAGCGCGAACGGCGACTTCACCCAGGCGAGCGCGGCGACGGCGACGAGCAGGCCGGCCAGCGCCTGCGGCAGACGCCGCCGCCGCCACGCCTCGAGGCAGCCGATCGCCACGGTCATCAGCAGGATCTCGAGCGCGTCGGGCGTGGCGCGGCGCAGGCTGTGCTCGCCCAGCGGCCCGGCGGCGAGGACGAACAGCAGCGCCGCGACGACCCCCGCCGCCTCCTCGAGGAAGAAAGCTGCGAAGAGGTAGATCGCCACTGCCGTGGCTGCCGCGGCGACGATGCTCGGCAGCCGCGCAGCGAAGGGACCGGGGCCGAGCACGACGAAGGCGCCGCGCATCAGCCACAGTGACAGCGGCGGCTTGTTGGCGAACACCGCGCCGGCGCCGTCCACCGGCAGGGCCCGCCCCTGCACCAGCGAATCGAGCACCTTGCTCACGTAGGTGACCTCGTCGGTGTGGAGCACCGGCCGCGCCAGCCGCGCGCCCAACAGCGCCAGCACACCCGCGGCGATCGCGAGGCTGGTCAGCAACCGCCGGCGAGGAGTGGACCTCGTCATGAACGTCATGCGCTGTCGAGTAGGAGGGCCGGCCGCGTCGAGGAGGCTCGCGCCGCGGCGCCTCGGATAGCGTACCGCCATGGACCACCGTGAGCCGAGCGCCGTCCCCGTCCTCCACATGACTCCCAACGAGTTCCGCCGCCAC
>DATNCU010000702.1:0-3164 GCA_035607145.1 Thermoanaerobaculia bacterium | reverse complement strand
CCGTCGCACCCGCCCGCTGCCTACGACACGGCCATTCGCCCACGGCAGGCGTCGTCGGCTCTGGTTGAAGGAGGCTCCATGCACTTGCTGCTGTCGCTCACCGCCACCCTGCGCCGGCTCGGCCGGCGGCCGGCCTTCCTGCTGCTCGCCGTCGGCACGCTCGGGCTCGGCATCGGCGCTGCCACGGCGACCTTCGCCGTCGTCGAGGCGGTGCTGCTGCGGCCGCTGCCCTACCCTCGACCCGACGAGCTGGTCACCGTCTGGTCGCACTCGGATCTGCCGGGACGGGTCGGCGGCAGCCCGCTGTCGACGAACGAGGCGGTGGAGTACGGCACGCGCTCGCGCGCCCTCAGCGGCTTCGCCGCCTACGGCTGGCGGCAGGCGACGCTGCTCGGCGGCGGTGAGCCGACGCAGCTGGTGGCGGCGCGGGTGATGCAGCCGTTCTTCGGCACGCTAGGTGTCGAGGCGGCGCTCGGCCGCGGCTTCCGGCCCGCGGAGGACACGCCGGGGCGCGACGACGTGGTGGTGCTCTCACACCGCCTCTGGCAGGGCGCCTTCGGCGGCGCGCGCGGCGTGCTCGGTCGCAAGGTGGTGCTCGACGGCAAGCCGCGCGTCGTCGTCGGCGTGATGCCCGCGGGGTTCGACTTCCCCGGGCACGCCGAGCTGTGGGTGCCGATGGCGCTCGACCGCGCCGAGCTCGACGCCAAGACGATCGAGTCGCACGGGCTCAACGCGCTGGCGCGGCTGCGGCCCGGCGTGAGCTTGGAGCGCGCCGAGGCGGACCTCGACCGGGTGGTGCGCGAGCTGGACACGGTCTACCCGGGGCACTTCGGCGAGCGCGAGGGCGTCGGCCTGCTGACGCTCGAGCGCACTCTCCTCGGCGGCAGCCGTACGCCGCTGCTGTCGCTGCTCGCCGCCGTCGGCCTGCTGCTGCTCCTCGCCTGCGTCAACGTCGCTAACCTGCTCCTGCTGCGGGCGCAGCAGCGGCAGCGCGAGGTGGCGGTGTGCGACGCGCTGGGAGCCAGCCCGTGGCGCCTGTTCGGCCAACTCCTCGGCGAGGCGCTGGTGCTGTCGGCGCTCGCGGCGTTGCTCGGCGTCGTCGCGGCGCGGCTGTCGCTCGCCGGCGTGCGGGCGCTGCTGCCCACCAACCTGCCGCGCGCCGAGGCGCTGGCCGTCGATTGGCGGGTCCTCGGCTTCGCCGCGCTGCTCGGCATGGCGAGCACGCTGCTGGTGTCGACGGCCCCGGCATGGTGGCTGCGACGCGGCCGCGGCGCCGCGGCGTTGCGGGGCGCCGCTCGCGCGCCGAGGAGCGGCCGGCTGCCGGATGCGCTGGTCGTGGGACAGGTGGCGCTCGCGGTGGTGCTCTCGACGGGCGCCGCGCTCGCCGGCCGCAGCCTCGGAGAGCTGCGCCGGGTCGACGTCGGCTTCGCGCCGCAGGGCGTGCTCACCGCACGCCTCGCCCTGCCCGAGTCCGCCGCCTACGAGGCGCCCGAGCAGGTGCAGGCCTTCTACGCCGAGCTCGGACAGCGCCTCGCCAACGACAGCCGCGTCGAGGCGATGGGTGCCGCGAGCTGGATCGCCTTCGCCGACTACCCGTCGGACTGGGGCGTCGACGTCGAAGGCTACACGCCGCCGCCGGATGCGCCCCCGGCCGGCATCGAGTACACGATCACCGCCGGCGACTACCTCGGCGCGATCGGTGCGGAGGTGCTCGTCGGCCGCACACTGCGCGCGGGCGACGAGCTCGGGGTGCCCAAGGCGGTGGTGACGCGGACGTTCGCCGAGCGGTTCTTTGGCGGTGAGGCACCGCTGGGGCGGCGCGTGCGGCTCAAGGACGACACCACCTGGTACGAGGTGGTGGGCGTGGTGGCCGATCAGGCGTTGCGCGGGCCCGGCGCGCCGTTGCGGGCCGGCGTCTTCCTCCCGCTGGCGCAGATCGACACCGGCAGCGCCTGGATCTCGCGCAAGATGACGCTGGCGCTGCGCACGAAGGGCGATCCGTCGGCGCTGGCCGATACCCTGCGCCGCACCGTGCGCGCGCTCGACCCGCAGCTGCCGCTCGCGAACGTGAAGACCTTCGACGACGTCTGGCGCGAAGAGCTGGGCGAGCCGCGCTCGCTGTTCGGCATCCTGGCGCTCTTCGCCGGCGCCGGCCTGCTGCTCGGCGGCGTCGGCACCTTCGCGGTGGCGGCGGCATGGGTGGTGCGCGGCCGCCGCGACATCGGCATCCGCATGGCGATCGGCGCCGAGCAGCGTCGGGTGGTGGGCGAGCTGCTGCGGCGCGCGGCACGCCTCATCCTGATCGGCTGCGCTGTCGGGAGCGTGGTGGCGGTGGTGGCGGCGCGGGCGGTGAAGGCGCGGCTGCTCTTCCAGGTAGCGCCGACGGACCCCAAGTCGCTCGCGATGGCGGTGGCGCTCCTCCTGCTCGTCGGCTTGGCGGCGACGCTGGTGCCGGCGCGCCGCGCCGCCGCCGTGGATCCGATGCGGGTGCTGCGCGAGGAGTGACGCCGCCGCCGTCGCCTCGGTCGATCGGCGGCCGCCGCGCCCGATGCCTACGGCGCGACCGCCTCGAACGGCACCCAGGCGAGCGTCTTGTCCCAGAAGATCCCCAGCGAGCCGCCAGTGGCAGTCATGTCGGCGAAAGTCCAGGTGAGCTGCTCGACCGAGTGCGGCAGCGTCTCGAGCTTCATCGGCACGCGCACCACGTCGCGGTCGGGCGTGTAGCCGTAGGAGCCCCACAACGCGTCCTTGTTGTTGGGGTCGTAGGTCTGCTGCGCCGGCCAACTCGACACCACCAGCGTCCACGCATTCTCCTTGAGGTCGATGAACAGGCTGTACTCGCCGGCAGGCACCGTCTTGCCGCCGAGACGCAGCGGCACCTCGGTCTTGAGGCGCGTGCTGACGTTGGCGCCAGCGCGCCAGATGGGAGTGTCGAGGAGGGCGTCCTTGCCGTAGTTGGCGCCCGAGCCCCAGAGATCGCGGCCGCGCTTGAGCGGCCGGCCGTAGGTGACCTCGATCCACTTGCCGCCCTCGTAGCGACCGTTGCCGAGGGCGTAAGTCGGCTTGTCGCTCTTCACCCAGTGGCCGAGCACTTGGGCGGCGGCGCTGCCGCTGGGACTGAGCGGGCGTTTGTCCTGAGCGAGGCCGGGGCCGGCGAGCAGAGC
>DATNCU010000696.1:0-12094 GCA_035607145.1 Thermoanaerobaculia bacterium | reverse complement strand
GAAGGTGAGTCCCTTTTTCACCTGCGGCGGCACTTCTTCGAGGTCGCGCTCGTTGAGCTTGGGCAGCACCACCGCCCCGATACCGGCGAGGCGCGCGGCCAGCACTTTCTCTTTCAAGCCGCCGATCGGCAGCACCGTGCCACGCAGCGTGATCTCGCCCGTCATCGCGATGCGGCGATCGATCGGCCGCTGCGTCGCCGCCGAGACGATGGCGGCGGCGATGGTGATCCCCGCCGACGGGCCGTCCTTGGGGATCGAGCCCGCCGGCACGTGCACGTGGAGGTCGTTGTCGGCGAAGAAGCGGCCGTCGAGGCCTTGCTGCGCGGCGTGGGCGCGGGCGAAGGAGAGCGCCGCCTGCGCCGATTCCTTCATCACTTCGCCGAGCTGGCCGGTGAGCAGCAGCTTGCCCTTGCCCGGCACCGCCACGACCTCGATGAAGAGCAGGTCGCCGCCAGTCTCAGTCCACGCGAGGCCCGTGGCGACGCCCACGCGGTCGCGATCGAGCAGCTCGTCCGAGCGGTGGCGCGGTGGTCCGAGGTAGCGCTCCACGCGGCGCGGGTTGATCACCACTTTGACCGGCGCGGGCGCCCGCTCGCCATTGTTCGACCGGGACTCGGCGACCTTCACCGCCACCTTGCGGCAGATGGCGGCGATTTCGCGTTCGAAGTTGCGCAGCCCCGCTTCGCGTGTGTAGCCGGAGAGGATGCGATGGAGGCCCGCGTCGGTGAACACCACGTGCTCGGGGCCGATGCCGTGGCGTTCGACGAGCTTGGGGATGAGGTGCCGGCGCGCGATGTGGAGCTTCTCCTCCTCGGTGTAGCCGGAGAGGCGCACCACTTCCATGCGGTCGCGGAAGGCGGGATGGATGGGCTCGAGCAGGTTCGCCGTGGCGATGAACATCACCTTGCTCAGGTCGTATTCGATGCCGAGGTAGTGGTCGCGGAAGCTGTCGTTCTGCTCGGGGTCGAGCACCTCGAGCAGCGCCGCCGAGGGGTCGCCGCGGTAGTCGGCGCCGAGCTTGTCGATCTCGTCGAGCATGAATACCGGGTTGCCAGTGCCGGCCGAGTTGAGACCCTGGAGGATCCGCCCCGGCAGCGCGCCGACGTAGGTGCGGCGGTGGCCGCGGATCTCCGCCTCGTCGCGCACGCCGCCGAGCGAGATGCGCACGAACTGGCGGCCCAGCGAGCGCGCGATGGAGCGGCCGAGCGAGGTCTTGCCGACGCCCGGCGGACCGACGAAGCAGAGGATCGGCCCCTTGGCGTCGTCCTTGAGCTGGCGCACGGCGAGGAACTCGAGGATGCGCTCCTTGATCTTTTCGAGGTCGTAGTGGTCTTCGTCGAGCACCTGGCGGGCGTGAGCGAGGTCGAGCCGGTCTTCGCTCGTCAGTCCCCACGGCAGCCCGGTGAGCCAGTCGAGGTAGGTGCGGGTGATCGCCGCCTCGGCCGAGTCCGGGTGGCTGCGCTCGAGGCGCTTGATCTGGCGGTCGAGCTCCTCGCGCGCCGCGTCGGGGAGGCTCTTCTCGTCGGCCTTCTGGCGCCAGCCGGCGATCTCCTCCGCCAGGTCGTCGCCCTCGCCGAGCTCCTGCTGGATGGCCTTGAGCTGCTGGCGCAGGAAGTACTCGCGCTGCGTCTTGTCCATCTCGGACTGCACCTGCGACTGGATCCGGGTGCCGAGCGACACCAGCTCGAGCTCGCGCGCGAGCAGCTCGGAGAGCTTGCGCAGGCGCGCCGCGGGGTCGAGCTCCTCGAGCACCGCCTGCGCGTCGGCGAGCTTGAGCTCGAGGTTGCTCGCCACCAGGTCGGCGAGGCGGCCGGGGTCGTCGAGGTTGGCGACGATCACCATCACCTCGGGCGAGATGGTCTTGCCCAGCTGCACCGCCTTCTCGAGCTCCTGGCGCACGCTGCGCACCAGCGCCTCGACCTCCAGCGGTCCATTGGTCGACTCCCCGCTTCGCGGGGGCCCCGGTGGCAGCGGCGTGTCGGCGAGCTGCTCGATCTTCGCCTGCAGAAACGGCTCGGTCTGGACGAGGTTGGCGACGCGCGCCCGTGCCACGCCCTGCACCAGGATGCGGATGCGGCCGTCGGGCAGCTTGAGCATGCGGGTGATGCTGGCCACGGTGCCGACGTCGAAGAGGTCCTCGGGCTTGGGGTCCTCGACGGCAGGGTCGCGCTGCGACACCAGCATGAGCAGGCGGTTCTCGGCGAGCGAACGGTCGACCGCCTGGATGCTCTTCTCTCGCGCCACCGACAGCGGCAAGATGATGAAGGGGAAGAGCACCATGTCGCGCAGCGGCAGCACCGGCAGCAGGTCGGGCAGCTGCGGCGTCTCTTCGGCGCTCGTGGTGGTGGCTTCTTCGGCGCTCATGGCTTGGGTTCCGGCGTGGACTTTGACGAGGCCGCTTCGGCTGGCTCGTCGGCCTCCTCGACCACCAGCTCGACGTGGCGGCGGCGGCGGTCCTCGACCCGCGGCAGCTCGATGCAGAGTAGGCCGCGCTCGAGGCGCGCCGTGGCCTTGGCGAAGTTGACCGGCTCGAAGATCTCCACCTGGCGCTCGAAGCTCCCCTCTTGGCGCTCCAGGCAGTGGAAGCGGATGCGGCCGGGCTCCGGGAAGCTCAGCCGGCGGCGGCCGGTCACACGCAAGGTCGTGCCGTCGATCTCGACGCGCAGGTCGCCGGGGCCGACGCCGGCGACCTCGACCTGGACGAGGATCGCGTGGCCGAGGTCGACGACGTCGGTGGCGGGAGTCCACCCGCCGCGGCTGACCGTCTCGGTGGCGGCGAGCACCTCCTGGATGAGCCGGTCGAGCTCCGAGCGCAGCTGCGAGACCACCACCACCCCCGAGTAGCGCCGGCTCGGTTTGGCGGGCACCGGCTCAGCCTTCGGGAAGCCCGGGGAGGCGGCCGCCGGGGTTGTGGATGAGGTTCTTGAGCACCTGCTGGAAGGCCTCGATGTCGTCGAAGCGGCGGTAGACGGAGGCGAAGCGCACGTAGGCCACCTGGTCGATCGTCTTCAGGCGATCCATGACGAAGGCGCCGATGTCCGTGGTGCTGATCTCGCGGTCCTCGCGCTGGTGCAGGAGGTTCTCGGTGGCGTCGACGATCTCCTCCAACTGGCGAGTGGAGATCGGCCGCTTGCGCGCCGCCGTGCGCAGTCCCTCGAGCAGCTTGTTGCGCGAGAACTCCTCGCGCCGCCCGTCGTGCTTGACCACCATGTACTGCACCGCCTCGATCTGCTCGTACGAGGTGAAGCGGCGGTTGCACTCCAGGCACTCCCGCCGTCGCCGGATCACCGCGCCGTCACGGCTCTCCCGCGAGTCGACGACGCGGTCCCGGTTGGCGTCGCAAAAGGGGCAGCGCATGCGGGATGAGCGTATCCCAGCCCGCGGCGCCACCCCTGAGGCCGCCTAGGCGCGGATCTTGAGCGCCAGCTCGTGCGGCCCGCGGCGGACGCGGAGGAAGGCGAAGTCGCCGTGAGCTTTGGCGGCGAGGATGCGGCGGGTGGCGGTGGTGCTGGGGCCGAAGACGGTGTCGATGCGGACGATGACGTCGCCGGGCTCGAGGCCGGCGCGGTCGGCTGCGGAGCCGGGGGCGACGTCGACGATGCGGGTGCCGTCGGCGGCGGGAGCGAGGTCGAGGCCGAGCAGGTCGTCCCAGCGCGGGCGCGGCGGGCTCTGCGCGTAGCCGGTGCCGTAGTCGATCACCGCCCAGCTCTCCGGGAAGGAGGTGGCGGCGACGAAGCGGACGGTGCGTACCCAGCTGTCGACGTCGTCGCCGGAGGCGGTGCCGATGGGCCCTCGCCGCCGTAGCGCGATCGGCGGCTCCTCGGCCAGATCGGCGTCGCTGTGCCTGCTCTCGGCGCCTCCTTGCACCTCGGGCTCGGCGGCCGGAGCTTCCTTGGGCGCGGCCGCGGCGCCGTCGCGTTCCTCGGGCTGGTGGTAGTACTGCCAGCGCGGCTCCTGCCACTCGCGGTACACCTGCACGGTGACGGTGCCGATCTGCGACTCGGTGCGGCCCTGCCCCTCGCTCCACTCGGGCGGGCTGAAGAGGAAGCGCTGCGCGCGCTCGCTGTCGAGCTGCCAGCCGGGGAGGCTGCGGTCGGTCCACGGGCTGAGGATGGAGCCGACGTCCTCGTCGGAGCTGCCGGCCACCACCTCGCGGCCGTAGACGTTGAGGCCGTCGACGGCGACCACCACCTTGAGCCGCTCGTCGGTGCGGTTGCGCAGCAGGATCGAGTAGGAGCCGCCGACGAGGTTCGAGGTCGGGCCCTCGAAGGTCCAGCGGTGGGGGCCGTCGGCGACCAGCCGCAGGGTCGGGCCGCGGTCGGGCCGCAGGCTCACCTCGAGGGTGCCGCCGGCGACGGCGAGGCTCGCGGTGGAGCCGCCGCGGTGAGGCGACCAGGAGCGGCCCTCGGCGGCGCCGCACGCGAGCAACGAGAGCAGGGGAACGAAGAGCTTGAGTCCGCGGAGCAGGCGATGCGCGTCCATGAAGAGCCTCCTTGGCAAGGCAGCTCGGTGCCTGGCCTGCTCCTTTGGATGCGGACCGCGTGAGTGAGGAAACCGACGCGCGAGTTACCGCGCCAGCTGGCGCTGGCACGCGTGCCGGCGGCGTCGGCGTTGGCCGCGGCCTACTCTTTGGTGCGCAGTGCGATGTTGAGGCGCAGCACCACCTTCTGGTGGTGCGGCACGGCGCCGATGTCGACCTGGAAGTCACGCACCGCTTCCATCACCTGGTGCTGGCCGTCCTCGACTTGCAGCGTCAGCAGGAAACGCTTGGCGCGCTCGAAGTCGCCGCGCTTCAAGGTGAGCTGGATCTCGCGGTTGATCTCGTGCTTGCCGTTGGTGGCGGCGGCAGCGACTGCCGGCGGCATCGCCGAGACCGCGGCGGGTGGCGCGGGAGCGGCTGGCGCCGGCGCCACCGCGGGAGCCACGGCGGGCCGAAGCGCCTGGCGGCGGATCTTCTCGAGCTCCGCCAGCACGTCGCTCTGCGTCTTCGCCTTGGGCGGCGCGGGGCGTGGCGCGGCGGTGATCGACGCGGCGGCCGCGGGGCGGCTCGGCGCGGGAGCGGCCGCCGGAGGTGGAGGCGTCTGCGGTACCACCGGAGCTGGTGCCGGCGGCGCCGGAGCGGGCGCGGGTGCTGCGGCGGCCGCAACGGGTACCGGTGCCGCGTGCGGCTGTGCCGGGCGGCCCGCAGCGGCGCCCGCTGGCGCATGCGCCGGCTCGGGGTGCGCTGCCGGCCGTGGCATCGGGCCGGGCCGCACCGTGGGCGTCGGCCGCTGGTCCTTGGCCAGCCGCCGCTTGAGCGACAACAGCGTGAGCTTCGAGATCCCCTTGAGCGTCTCGAAGACTCCCGTGCCGGTGAGCGCCGAAGCCTCGAAGTGCGGCCAGTTGCCACGATTCATCGCCTGGTTGAGCTCGTCGACGGTGACGATGTCGTGCAGGTCGCGCTTGTTGTACTGCAGCACCAGCGGCATGCTGTCCATCGACAGCCCCATCTCCTGGAAGTTCTCCTCCAGGTTGCGGAACGAGTCGATGTTGGCCTGCAGCATCGGGCGCTGCGAGTCGGCGACGAAGACGACGCCGTCGACCCCTTTGAGCACCAGTTTGCGCGTCGTGTTGTAGAAGACTTGGCCGGGGACGGTGTAGAGCTGGATGCGGGTGGAGAAGCCGGCGATCGAGCCGACGTCGATGGGCAGCAGGTCGAAGAACAGCGTGCGGTCGGTCTCGGTCTCCAGCGACACCATCTCGCCGCGGGAGTCCTTGGCGGTGCGCGAGTAGATGTACTGGAGGTTGGTGGTCTTGCCGCACAGACCCGGGCCGTAGTACACGACCTTCGCAGCCATCTGCATGGTGCTGTAATTGAAGAAGACCATGCGGCTTTGAGCCTCGGGCTCCGGATAGACGTTCCGGTGGACCTAGGAGATTACACCCGGTCCCGGAGGGGGTCAAGGAAACTCGGCTGCTCGCAAACCTCGCGTAATGCTGAGCGAACGGCCTCTTGCGCGATGCTCAACGGACCCCGTTCGGCGAGCTGTCGGAGCCCCTCCAGAGCCACCAGAACGGCGAGTGGATGGAGCTCCGGGAAAGCCTCGCGCAGGGCCGCGAGCTGGTCGAGGTAGCTTGCTTCGCCGCGCACCAGCGGACCGGTGAGCGAGACCACTGGCGATGCCGGATCGACGACGGCGGCAAGCGCGCCTCGGGCGAGCTCGGCGAGCCCGCCGGCCGCAGCTGCGTCCACGGCGGCGCGCGCGTGGAGATCGACAGCGGCGCCGAGCAGCGTCACCGCACCGCCGGCTGCCCAGGTGGCGGCGAGGTGATAGAGCGGCCGCGCCTGGCCCGTCACCTCTGCGTGCGGCGCGCCGAAGGCCGAGGCGATGCGCGACGCCAGCTCCACCGCCGGCGGGTCGCCTTGCACGGCGAAGAAGGTGCGTGACGCGAACGTCAGCGAGGGCAGCGGCCGTGGGAACGCGCGCAGCGGATGCAGGCCGCCGACCGCGGTACCCGCCCGCCGGAGCGGCGCGAGCGCTTCCGCCGTGAGCAGCCCGGAAGTGTGCAGCGCCACCGGCGCCTGCGGCCGCGCCGCCAGTGCCGCGGCGACCGCCTCGACCGCGGCGTCAGGCACGGCGATCAGCAGCAGGTCGCAGTCGCCGGTCGCCAGCTCTTCGACGCGCGCCGCCCGCGCGCCAGCCGCGACCGCCCAACGCGGCAGTGACGCGCCGGTGCGCCGAGCCACGACACCCACTTCCGCCCCACGCGCGAGCAGCCACCGCGCCAGGCTGCTCCCCACCTTCCCGGGCCCGACGAGCGCCACCCGCAGGCCCACCACCGACACCCTGCCATCGCCGCCCCGCCCGCTCACCGCATATCCTTCTCGATGCTATCCTTGGCGTCTAGCAGTCCCTCTCCGAGAGTGCTAGCGCCACGTAACACTAATGCGACCCTCTACCCGGCTCCCCGCGCCTCTCAATACCCGCGACCGCGAGATCCTGCGCGACGTCATCTACACCTTCATCTCCGCCGGCGAACCGGTCTCGTCGCGGGCGGTGGCGAAGCAGGAGCGGCACGGCCTCTCCTCGGCGAGCATCCGCAACATCATGGCCGACCTCGAGGAGAAGGGGTACCTGCGCCAGCCGCACACCTCCGCCGGCCGCGTGCCCACCACCGCCGGCTACCACCTCTACATCGAGGCGTTGATGCGCCAGCGCGCCGTGCCGGTCAAGGAGCGGCGCTACATCGACAGCCACATCGACGCGGCTTCCGACGCCGACCAGCGCACGGCGGCAACCTCGCAGCTGCTCTCCGAGCTCACCCACCAGGTGGGCGTGGTGCTCATCCCGGCCCTTGCCGACACCGTCCTCAAGACCGTCGAGTTCGTGCCGGTGTCGGGGCGGCGGGTGCTCTGCGTCGTGGTCTCGAGCAGCGGCTTCATCGACAGCAAGCTCGTCGAGGTGGAGGAGCCGATCGGGCGCGAGGACCTGGTGCGCGCCGGCAACTACCTCACCGAGACCTTCGGCGGCCACACCCTGCGCGACATCCGCGATCGCCTGCTGGTGGCGATGGACGACGAGCGGGCGCAGGTCGACCGCCTGCTGGCGCTCTCCATCGCGCTGGCGAAGAAGAGCCTCACCGACGGCGCCCCTGAATTGCTGATGGACGGCACCGCCGAGCTGCTCACTCAGCCCGAGCTCGCCGACCTCTCGCGGGTGCGGCTGCTCTTCGAAGCCTTCCACGACAAGGCGCGCCTCGTGCGCCTGCTCAACCAGTGTCTCGCGGGCGGCGGCGTGCGCGCCTGGATCGGCGAGGACAGCGAGCTGACCTCCGAGCTCGACTTCAGCCTGGTGGCCGCCCCCTACCGCGCCGGCGAGCGCGTCATGGGCAGCTTGGGTATCCTGGGGCCCTCCCGGATGGAGTACGACAAGGTGATCCCGCTCGTCGAGTACCTCGCCGACACCTTGAGCGAGGCGCTGGCGCGCACCTTCGAAACCTGAGAGAGAACGACCAGATGGCCGATAACGACAGACCGCAGGCGCCCGACGACGACGCCTACGTCCTCGACATCGAGGAAGGCGCCGACGCCGACGTCGACGAGCTCACCCGCGAGGCGCTCGCCGCCATCCACGCCCGTGAGCGTAGCGCCGAAAAGGGCGTCGACGTCGTCCCCGGCGAGGAGGCCGTGGCCGACGCCGCCGTGGCCGAGCTGCAGGCCGAGCTCGCCGATCTCCGCGACCGCTCGATCCGCACTCTCGCCGACTTCGAGAACTACCGCCGCCGCTCCGAGCGCGAGCGCGAAGAGCTCAAGCGCTTCGCCCAGGGCGACGTCCTGCGCGACCTGCTGCCGGTCCTCGACAACCTGCAGCGAGCCCTCGCCGCCGGCGGCACCGTGGACGACCTCAAGGTGGGAGTCGAGCTCACCTTGCGGCAGTTCACCGACCTGCTCAAGCAGCGGGGGATCGCCGAGGTGCCGGCGCTGGGCGCGCCGTTCGACCCCGCCGTCCACGAAGCGGTGGCGCGGGTCGACGACGAGACCGTCGAGGCACCGACGGTGATCGACGAGCTGCAACGGGGCTACACGCTCCACGGCAGGCTGCTGCGTCCGGCGCTGGTACGGGTGGCGATGCCGGCGGAGAAGTGGTGACCAAGGTCCTCGGCATCGACCTCGGCACCACCAACAGCTGCGCCTCCATCATGGAGGCCGGCTCGCCGCAGGTGATCGCCAACCGCGAGGGGTCGCGCACCACCTCGTCGATCGTCGGCTTCACCGAGGACGGTGACCGCCTGGTGGGGCAGATCGCCAAGCGCCAGGCGATCACCAACCCGCAGAACACCATCTTCGCCGTCAAGCGGCTGATCGGCCGCAAGTACGCCTCCGACGAGGTGCAGCGGGCGCGGCAGGTGCTGCCTTACTCGGTGATCAACGCCCAGAACGGCGACCTCAAGATCCAGGTCCGCGACAAGGAGCACAGCCCGGAGGAGATCTCCGCCTTCATCCTGCAGGAGATCAAGGCCTTCGCCGACGAGGCGATGGGGCAGGGCTTCACCGAGGCGGTGATCACCGTCCCCGCCTACTTCAACGACAGCCAGCGCCAGGCGACGCGCGACGCCGGCCGCATCGCCGGCCTCGAGGTGCTGCGCATCATCAACGAGCCCACCGCCGCCGCTCTCGCCTACGGCATCGAGCGGCGCGAAGGGATCAAGACCATCGCCGTCTACGACCTCGGCGGCGGCACCTTCGACATCTCGATCCTCGAGCTCAACGAAGGGGTGTTCGAGGTCAAGTCGACGGCGGGCGACACCTACCTCGGCGGCGAGGACTTCGACCAGCGCATCATGGACTGGCTGATCGAGGAGTTCCTCGGCGAGACCGGCGTCGACCTGCGCAGCGACCGCATGGCGCTGCAGCGGCTCAAGGAGGCGGCCGAGCGCGCCAAGTGCGAGGTCTCCTCGTCCGAGCAGGCGCCGATCAACCTGCCCTTCATCTCCGCCGACGCTTCCGGGCCGCGTCACCTCTCGCGCACGCTGTCGCGGCAGAAATTCGAGCAGCTCGTCGGCGACCTGGTGACGAAGACCGAGGGCCCCTGCCGCGACGCCCTCGAGCAGGCCCGCCTGCGCCCCGACCAGATCGACGAGGTGCTGCTCGTCGGCGGCCAGACCCGCAGCCCGATCGTCATCGAGACCGTCAAGCGCATCTTCGGCCGCGAGCCCAACCGCGAGATCAACCCCGACGAGGTGGTGGCCATTGGCGCCGGCATCCAGGGCGGCATCCTCAAGGGCGAGGTCAAGGACATCGTCCTCCTCGACGTCACCCCGCTGTCGCTCGGCATCGAGACCCACGGCGGCCTCTTCACCCGCCTCATCGACCGCAACTCCACCATCCCCACCAAGGTGACGCAGATCTTCACCACCGTCTCCGACAACCAGGACACGGTGGAGATCCACTGTCTCCAAGGCGAGCGCGAGATCGCCTCGGAGAACCGCTCCCTCGGGCGCTTCGAGATGGGGGGCATCCCGCCGGCGCCGCGCGGCGTGCCGCAGATCGAGGTCACCTTCGCCATCGACAGCAACGGCATCGTCAACGTCTCCTCGCGCGACATGGCGACCAACCAGTCGCAGAGCATCCAGATCAGCCCGGCGGGCGGCCTCTCGAAGGAGGAGGTCGAGCGGCTGGTCGACGAGGCGCGCACCCACGCCTCCGACGACGCCGACCGCCGCGAGCTGCGCCGCCACAAGAACCGGCTGGAGGGGCTGATCTACACCTGCGACCGCGTCTTCGAGCAGCTGCGCGAGGGCATGGAGGGGCAGGAACAGAAGAAGATCGCGCAGATCGTGCTCAAGGCGCGCATGTCGCTCTCCCAGGACGAAAAGGCCGACATCGAAGCCGCCATCTTCGACCTCAACACCATCTCCCACCGCCTCTCCGAGCTGATGCTCGAGCAGACCACCAAGGCCAAGGAGAAGGAGGCCAAGGAGAAAGAGAAGGAGAAGGGGAAGAAGGACAAAGAGAAGGATAAGGAAAGGGAGAAGGAGAAAGGGAAGGCGTAGCCGGGGAAGAATCCCGCGGCCGCGCGCTGTTCTACTCACTTACCTGTTTCTCGTAGGTACCCGATGCCACCGACCATGGCCAAGCGCGATTACTACGAAGTCCTCAGCGTCGAGCGCACCGCCGCCGCTGCCGAGATCAAGAAGGCGTACCGCAAGCTCGCGGCGCAATACCACCCCGACCGCAACCCCGGCGACGGCGAGGCCGAGGAGCGCTTCAAGGAGGCGGCCGAGGCTTACGCGGTGCTCTCCGACGCCGACAAGCGGGCGCGCTACGACCGCTTCGGCCACGGCGGGCTGGGCGCGCAGGGTGGCTTCTCCGGCTTTGACCCGCAGACCTTCGGCGACTTCGCCGACGTGCTCGGCGATCTCTTCGGCTTCGGCGACCTGCTCGGCGGCGGGCGGCGGCGCGGCGGCCGGCGCGGCACGCCGGGGGCCGATCTGCGCTACGACCTCGAGCTGTCGTTCGAGGAGGCCGCCTTCGGCACCACCCACACGCTGCAGGTACCGCGCCTCGAGGTCTGCGAGGAGTGCAAGGGCAGCGGCAGCGCGGGCGCCAGCGCGCCCACCACCTGCAACGCCTGCGGCGGCGTCGGCCAGGTGCGCTTCTCGCAAGGCTTCCTCACCGTCGCCCGCACCTGCCCGCAGTGCCGCGGCCGCGGCACGGTGATCTCCGACCCCTGCAAGCGCTGCCGCGGCCAGCGGCGGGTCGAGCAGGAGCGCTCGCTCGAGGTGACCGTCCCTGCCGGCGTCGAAGAGGGTGCGAGGCTGCGCCTCACCGGCGAGGGCGAGCAAGGGCTCGACGGCGGCCCCACCGGCGATCTCTACGTCGTCCTCCACGTCGAGGAGCACCCGCGCTTCCGCCGCGAGGGCGCGCACGTGATCTCCGAGCTCGAGGTGAGCTACCCGCAGATGGTGCTCGGCGCGCTCATCGAGGTCGAGACGGTGCACGGCCCGGTGCCGCTGGAGATCCCCGCCGCGACGCAGCCAGGCGAGCAGTTCCGTCTCCCCGGCCAGGGCGTGGCCAGGCTCGACGGCCGTGGCAAGGGCGACCACCACGTCTTCGTGCGCCTGCAGGTTCCGGCGCCCGGTGAGTTGTCGGAAGAGGAGCGCGAGCTGCTCAAGCGCCTCGCCGAGCTGCAGGGCAAGCCGGTGCGCGAGCGGCGCGGCGTCAAGGAGCGGGTGCGGGATCTCTTCGGCTGAGGCTGCCGCGGGCGATGCCCTACGTGCGGCGCGTGGCCGACGTGCCAGTGGCGCTGGTCGACGAGGTTGTCGCGGCGCTCGCGCAAGCCGGGACGCTCGGGATCGAGGAGAGCCGGCAGGTCGACGGTGTGCAGCGCCTGGTCGCCTACTTCGCGGCGGGCGGTGGAGGTGACGTCGAGCTGCCGGCCGGCGTGAGGTGGTTCGAGGAGGGGGTCGTGCCGGCGGCGGACTGGCTCGCCAGCTATCGCGAGTCGGCGCAGCCGCTGGAGGTCGGGGAGCGGTTTGTTATCGATCCTCGCGAGCCGGACGAACCAGCGCCGGCGGTCGCCGCCGGGCGGATGCTGCTGCGGGTGCCGGCGCG
>DATNCU010000694.1:0-2482 GCA_035607145.1 Thermoanaerobaculia bacterium | reverse complement strand
ACATGCCCAACCCGCCGACGTACCAGAAGGTCAACCCGGCCGACTCGCCGATCCTCTACCTCGCCCTCACCTCGCCCACCCTGCCGCTGTCGCAGCTCGACGAGTACGCGCAGACGATGATGGCGCAGCGCATCTCGACGGTGCCCGGTGTGGCGCAGGTGCAGGTCTACGGCAGCCAGAAGTACGCCGTGCGCATCCAGCTCGACCCCGACGCGCTGGCCTCGCGCGGCATCGGCATCGACGAAGTGCGCACCGCCATCGGCAACGCCAACGTCAACCTCCCGACCGGCACGCTCTACGGGAACGAGCGCGCCTTCACCATCGAGTCGCAGGGGCAGCTCACCCACGCCGCCGACTACCGTCCGCTGGTGGTGGCCTACAAGAACGGCTCGCCGGTGCGCCTGCAGGAGCTCGGCCGCGTGCTCGACAGCGTCGCCAACGACAAGGCCGCCGCCTGGTTCATCGACAAGCGGGCGATGGTGCTCGCCGTGCAACGCCAGCCCGGCACCAACACGGTGCAGGTGGCGGGCGCGGTGCGCGCGCTGCTGCCGCGCTTCGAGAGCCAGCTGCCGGCGTCGGCGAAGCTCAACATCCTCTTCGACCGCTCGGTCTCGATCGAGGAGTCGGTCGGCGACGTCAAGTTCACCCTCTGGCTGGCGCTGTCGATGGTGGTGCTGGTGATCTTCCTCTTCCTGCGCAACCTCTCGGCGACGGTGATCCCGGCCCTCGCCCTGCCGCTCTCCATCGTCGGCACCTTCGCGGTGATGGCGCTGCTCGGCTACAGCATCGACAACCTGTCGCTGATGGCGCTCACCCTCTCGGTGGGCTTCGTCGTCGACGACGCCATCGTCATGCTGGAGAACGTCGTGCGCCACATGGAGCACGGCGAGCGCCCCTTCGAGGCGGCGCTGCGCGGGGCGCGCGAGATCGGCTTCACCATCCTCTCGATGACGCTGTCGCTCGCCGCGGTGTTCCTGCCGGTGCTGTTCATGGGCGGCATCCTCGGCCGCCTGTTCCACGAGTTCGCCGTCACCATCGCCATGGCGGTCCTGATCTCGGGGTTCGTCTCGCTGTCGCTGACGCCGATGCTCTGCAGCCGCTTCCTGCGGCCGCCGTCGGAGGAGCGCCACGGCCGCCTCTACAACTGGTCGGAGCGCATCTTCGACAGGAGCCGCGACGGCTACGGCCGCGGCCTCGCCTGGTCGCTCGACCACAAGCGCACGACGATGGCCCTGCTTGCCGTCGCGCTCGTCTTGACCGGCTGGCTCTTCGTCAAGGTGCCGAAGGGCTTCCTGCCCAACGAGGACACCGGCTCGATCCTCGCCTTCACGCAGGCTGCCGAAGGGATCTCGCCGTGGGCGATGATGCGGTACCAGCAGCAGGCGGCGGCGATCGTCCAGGCCCACCCCGCGGTGGAGCAGTTCATGTCCTTCGCCGGCCGCGGCGGCAACAACAGCGGCACCATCTTCATGCGCCTCAAGCCGCTCGGCACGCGGCCGCCGGCCGTGCAGGTGATGGGCGAGCTGCGCAAGCAGCTCTCGGTCATCCCCGGGCTGCAGGTCTTCCTGCAGATCCCGCCGCCCATCCGCCTCGGCGGCCGCTTCACCCAGGCGCAGTACCAGTACACGCTGCAGGCCGCCGACACCGACCAGCTCTACCGCGCCTCGAGCGCGATGCTGGCGAAGATGAAGGAGCTGCCCGGCTTCCTCGACGTCGACACCGACCTCCACATCCGCAACCCGCAGGTGCTGGTGTCGGTCGACCGCGAGAAGGCGTCGAGCTACGGCGTCACCGTGCGGCAGGTGGAAGACGCGCTCTACTCGGCGTACGGCTCGCGGCGCGTGTCGACCATCTTCGCGCCCAACAACGCCTACGACGTGCTGATGGAGCTGATGCCCGAGTACCAGCGCGACCCCGACGCGCTCGGCAAGCTCTACGTCACCAGCGGCAACGGCCAGCTCGTGCCGCTCGCCGCCATCGCCAGCTTCCAGCGCTCGGTGGGGCCGCTCTCGGTGGCCCACTCGGGGCAGCTCCCGGCGGTGACGCTGTCGTTCAACCTGGCGCCCGGCACGGCGCTGAGCGAAGCGGTCAAGCGCGTCAACGACCTCGCGCTGCAAGTGCTGCCGGCAACGGTCCAAACCAACTTCCAGGGCACCGCGCAGGCCTTCCAGTCGTCGATGCAAGGGCTCGGCGTGCTACTGCTGATGTCGGTCCTCGTCATCTACATCGTGCTCGGCGTGCTCTACGAGAGCTTCATCCACCCGCTGACGATCCTCTCGGCGCTGCCGCTCGCCGGCTTCGGCGCGCTGGCCACGCTGTTCCTCTTCAAGCAGGAGCTCTCGCTCTACGCCTTCGTCGGCGTCATCATGCTCGTCGGCCTGGTCAAGAAGAACGGCATCATGATGGTCGACTTCGCCATCGAGCAGCGCCACAAGGGCATGGGCGCGCGGGACGCCATCTACGAAGCGTCGCTGGTGCGCTT